>NZ_CP138335.1:2100000-2221980 GCF_040256745.1 Scrofimicrobium sp. R131 | reverse complement strand
GGCTGTGCTGCGGCATTGGGTTGCTGAAGTGACTGCGGGACTGGCAGCGTTGGCATGTTTGGCCCTTTGGGCGTGTCGCACGATCAGTGACAGCTGCCATCTGATCGAATCCTATGGTGGCGCTTGCTGGAGGTCAGCCCGAATAGCACCGCGACGGGAGGATTGCCCCGTGTTGCGCGCAGGAACCATGCGCGTTGCGGTAGTGAAAGCGATGGAGCATCTGTAAGCTGAAACCTATTGCTTGGCCTCAACCAACAAGGTAAAGTTAGTTGAGGACGCGCGCAAGTGCTCCACTTCCGAGGCCCGTGTTACGACACGGGCCTTCGTGTTTCTGGGAAGGTTCAGTTTGTACATCGGCTATTTCGACGAGTTTGGCCACAATGGCCTATACGTGTCGCGGGCCGACCGGGCGTACAAGACCCACCCTGTGTTCGGGCTCGGTGGCTTTATCATCCCAGCAGACAACGTCCGCCAGTTCTCTGGTGCCTTTCGGCAGATAAAGGAATCTGGCCTAAAAGCAGAGATTGAAGCCAAGGTCTCGTCTCGGGGGCTGGAAGTTGCACACTGGGAAAAGAAGGGCGCTTCGCTCCTGACGACGCAAAACGTTAACCGCTACTCTTAGGTCCGCCGTATTGTTGGACGAGTGCTGAAAAAGCTCGACGACCTCGGTGCCAAGGTCGTGTTCTATGGGCAACAGAAGCCACGCGGTGGCCCGGATACCATTCACGAGACGAACGCCGCACGTTACAACCATGCGATGAGGCAACTGATCCAGCGGATTCACTGGGATTTGCCTGACTCAGAGAAGTTCATGATGATTCTCGATAAACAGGGTGATCGCGAGCGGCTTGAGGTATTTGCGGGTGCAGCTTCGTTCATGTTCTCTCATGAGAATGCCACGCGATTGCTTGAGCCTCCGATGGAAGTCGAGAGTCACCTGTACCAGACGGTCCAGGGCGCAGATTGGATTTGTGGTCTGCTTGGACGGATCGCAGCATACAAGTTTGATCCAGACTTCGATGACTTCAGTTGGGCGCCGCAATACTTCGGTAAACGTCTTGCGCAAGTTACAAGTCCCAACAGCAAAATACGGGCACTTGATGGGGGTAAAGATCTCTACCCGAAGTACCTGGGGAATCTTGGAACTTGCTTCGACCCAACTGCTGTTCCCGCTTCGAGGGCTTCACTAAATGACCTACGGCATCGGTTTAGTTCTCGATAGAGCCGTGTCCTCGAGGGGTGCAATGAAGCTACGTAGTGGCAGTGGCGCCGACGCCAACCGGAACCCAACACGCAGCGGTCGTGAGGAGACTGAGTCTAGCTAGATCTCGTGGGTCATGGGCTTCCAAGGCTCGCTCCCTCAGCCGATTAGCTGGCCCGAATGCCTGATCAAACGATGGCTTCTTACCTGCACTGTGCCTAGGGGGGGACCGAGATGGCGAATTTGCCCAGGTATTAGTGCAGTGCGGTCCAACTGCAGGCTGACGGCGGTTGCCATTATTGCTTTCAGGAGAGCAATTCGGGAGGTGGGCGTGATCCACAACTTGCGCCAATGGCTGTGGGATTGGGGTCGCAGCAACCGGTCCGGAGCCCACTCCCGCGCCTAAGAGTTCAGCTGCCAGTTCTGGTAACAGGTGGAACCGGCAGCCTGGGCCCCAAGGATGGCCGCACCCCACTGACCGGCTCGAGCGTCCAGGGTCGACAGCGCTAGTTCTGGCGGCTGGCGCCACTTCAACAGTCCGGTCAATTGCTCTTGCACGGGGACGAGTAGGCGGTCCCCCGCTCGGGACAGTCCGCCGGCGAAGATGATTCGCTGGGGGTCCACGATCAGAGTCAGATGGGTGCAGGCTAGAGCCAAAGCGTAGGTGGCCTGGTCCCAAACTTCGCGGGCAATCAGGTCGGTGTCGAGCAGTTCCTCAATCTGGTCGGCGGTTGCCTCGCGGCCCGAACGCCGCCGGTACTGCCGCCGGATTCCTTCCGCAGAGGCATAAACTTCCAGGCAGCCGTTTTGGCCGCAGGAACACGGATCCCCGCCCGGGAAGATCGGAGTATGCCCCAACTCGCCCGAGCCGAACGTGTGGCCGGGCCAAGCCTTCCCCTCCAAAGTGATGGACGCGGAGATGCCGGTTCCGATTGGGATGACCACGAAGGAGTCGGCTCCCCGGGCGGCACCCAAAATCCCTTCGGCCAAGCCCGCGGCGCGCCCGTCGTGGTCCAGGCGAACCGGAACTCCCGTGCTCTCTTCCAGGTGGGCCTTCCAGTCGAGGTTCCGCAGGCCCAGGTTGGCCGAGTAGACCAACTGTCCGCGAGACGTGTCCACCAGCCCCGGGGCGAGCAGCCCAATCCCGACAATTTCCGGGTCCAGCTGGCACTGTTTCAGCCCAATCTTTTTGATCTGGTCCTCGACTCGATCCGAGGTTGCCTCCCGGTAGGTTCCCAGCACCTTCCCGTCGGCAGAGACGGAGATTGTTTTGATAGTGGTGCCACCAACGTCGATTCCAAGGAAATGTGCGGTCACGGGGTCACTACCTGAACTGTCAGCTCGGTGTCTGCTCCGAATTGGTCGAGGGGGAACATGGGCCGGTCGATCTGCCGATAGTCGAGCCGGTGAAGATCCTGGTCAACGCCGCCGGGGGTGAGAGCCATCATCCAATCAGCCTGGGCTTCGTACAGGTCAGGTTCCAGGTAGCCGATCTTGACGACAACCACGTCGGCTGTTCGCGGGTCCAGGCCCAAGGCAAGGTACTGGTCCAGCTCGGCGTACTGGTTCCGATGCTCGGTTACGACCAGGGACAACCCGCCGGAGCGCAGCACGACGGTGGTGCCTCCCCGGGGATCTTGAATCACCGAGGTGACCTCGCCGGTGACCAGGCACGGACCCGGGGGGCGGGTGTCGACTTTCCCACCGATCTCCAGCTCGACCTGGCTCCCAACCCCTGCCTGAGCAGCAGCCAAGGCGGCCGCCGGGTCCAGGATCGAAGCGCAGATGACATTGAGGGCACCGGTCTGGACCGGCTCCCAGTCAAGGAGGGCGCGCAGGGCGACGGTCACGTCGTCAGCCCCACCGGCCCCAGGGTTATCCCCTGAATCAGAGATGAAGAAGGGTCGCGGTGCCGTTAGCGCGTGGGCCAGACACTCCTCCATGGTGCCGGTGGGGGCCACGAACTCGAACCGGTCGCGAGCCGCCCAGAACTCGCTGCCCAACACTGCAGCCTGCTGGGCAACGTCGTCGGGATCGTCACCCGTGACCACGACCGCGCCCTTACACCGAGGCTGATCCGCCCAGGCAAACCCAATCCAGATGGCCGCATCCAGAATGCCCACCCTCGACTCGACTGCGGGAATGAGGCCGTACAGACTCTTGGCCGGCTCCACCCGGGTGGAAGTTTTCTCTCCGGGCAGCAGAATTGGGACGTGGACTAGCGCCTTGACCGGCCGGCCCGCTCCAGAAACAATTCGCTCCACCAGGTTTTCCGCAGCCCGCTGGCGGGATTCCCACGCGTCCTCGTGCGGGGCCATGCGGTAGCAGGTCAGCAAATCGCACAGGTCAAACAGGATTTCGGAGACGTTGCCGTGCAGATCCATCGACGCGGAGACGAGGGGTTCTTCGCCGATTACCTCTCGAATTGCCTGGATCAGGTCACCTTCGGCGTCGTCAAGTCCCTGAACACTCATCGCGCCGTGAATATCGAAGAACAGGCCGTTGAGAGGAGCCTCAGCCACCAGGCTGGCGAGCCCGGCCACGATCTCTGCCTTCCAGGCGTCGAAGTCTTGGCGTCGCACCACCCCGCCGGGGAGGGCCCGGGCATGAAGGACCGGGAGCCACTGAACCTGACGCGCCCAGTCCTGCCCCATCCACTCGTAGCGAGCCAACAGATCGTCACCTCGGCAAACCTCGAAGTCAGCTTCGGTCGAGATGTAGGGGGTAAAGGTGGAGCTCTCGATATGGATTCCACAGATGGCGACGCGGGGTTTGCTCACAGCAGCTCCTTGGTGGGGTCTAGCAGAGGGGAGGTTGAGGTGCCCGAACTGGCACCAGTGCGGGACTTGACGGTTTTGGTTAGCAGGGAGTTGGTCTGTTCAGCCAGCCCCCACAGGGTTGCCTCCCGGCCGGCGAGGGATACCTCCACCGCCAAATGCTCGGTGATGGCTGGTAGGCAAAACTCATTCAATGCCTGGCGGATCCCGGCAAGAAAGGCGCCAATGGAGGAAAGGGTGCCACCGACGATGATCGCCTGTGGATTCAGGAACGAAACGACGTGGGCGAGGGAGGCTCCGAGACGAACCCCGGCCTCCCGCACTCCGTTGACGACGTCGGCGTCAGAGTTGATAGCTGCTGCAATTAGAGAGTCGTTATCGGCAAAACCCAGATCTCGGCGGAGGGCTTCGGCGGAGGCAAGTGTGTCCAGGCAACCGCGATTGCCGCATCGACACGCGCGGTCGGCTGCCGCCTCAACGGGCACGTGGCTCAAATCCCCGGCCAACCCGAATGAGCCTCGGTGTACTGTGCCATCTACGACCAATGCTCCGCCAATGGCCGATCCGGCCTTGACGTAGATGTAGTCCTGGTAGGTAGGTTCGTGGCGGTGGCGCCGGTAAGCCATCGTGCCAACCGCGCCGAGCCGGGCGTCATTTTCGACCACCGCTGGCACCCCCCACATATCTTCCAGCAGATCTTTGGCATAGGTGTTGTGCCAGCCGGGCATGCGGGAGGGAGAGACTATTCGGCCGGTGTCCATTTCAACCGGGCCGGGAATGCCAAGCCCAACTGCGGTCACGGTTACCCCCACCTCAGCGGCCATCGTGGCACCGGAAGTCATCACCTGTTGGAGGACTTTCTCCGGTCCAAGCCCAATGTCCAGGGGGATGGAACGGGGTTCGCGGACGGCGCCATCGAGGTCGACCAGGCTCAAGAGTGCATGGTTGGCACCAAGTTCTACCACCAGGGAGCGCTCATTGGTTTCACATGCCACGAGTCGAACCGCGCGGCGCCCACCGGTCGAGCGCATCTCGCCCTCTTCCCGGATCACCCGGGCGGACAGCAGGCTGCTGATCAGACTGGACGCGGTGGAGGGGGCAACTCCCAACTCCCTGGCGATGGCGGCTCTGGTTTGGGCCTGGCTGGAAGCAACTAGCTCCAGTGCGGCGCTTTCCAGCGGCGAGAATGTCGTCATGGCCCTGTCTTTCTTTCCTGTCCGCCCATGATAGCACCCAGCTCGCGATCTCTTGATCTAGGCGATGGGCTAGTTATAGCCGAAATTTGAAATACTTCGAGAGAGGTTGAAGTTAATCAAACAAAGTTGGGAAGCGTCGAAGCAATCGAGCGTTGGTCGGCGCCGAACACCGCTTCGCCTGTCACTTCCCGCTGGGGCCAGTTGAGGTTGGCCCGGTCGAGGTGGGCGCCCCCGGAACCGCAGTCACCGTCGGGGAGTGAGGCGTCCCACACCGTCCTTATTGCGAATGAAACTCATTTAGGTTTAGCCTGGAGGGCATGAGAAAACTTTACAAGTCTGTGTTAGCGGTGGCGGTGGGCAGCCTGGGGCTGGGCCTGCTGTCAGCCTGTTCTGATGCCGGGGCCCAGTCGGAAAGCTCGGACGCAACCGGCGATCAGGTGAGCGTGGCCACCTCGATCTACCCGATGACCTTCCTGGCCGAGCAGGTGGTGGGTGACTCGGGTCGGGTGATTGACCTGGCCCCCACCAGCGGTGAGGCTCACGACCTGGAGCTCTCTCCCCGCCAGGTGTCGGACCTGATGAAGGCGGATGTGGCCCTGTACCTAGGCGACGGGTTCCAGCCCCCCGTTGAGCAGGCTGTGGCGCAAAGAGACGGCGCCAGCGTGGATGCCCTCCAGGTGGTTTCGGAGGGGGAACTGCGTTCGGGTGACCCGCACATTTGGCTCAGCCCCGAGCTGATGAGCCAGGTAGCCGGCTCCCTGGCAGACCAGTTGGCCCAGGTGGACCCCGACCATGCCGACCAGTTTCAGGCGAACGCAGAGCGCCTCCAACAGGAGTTGGGACAGCTCGACCAGGAGTATCGCACCGCCCTGGCCGGATGCGCCGCAGGTTCCCTGTTGACCTCGCACGAGGCATTTGGCTACCTGGCGGACCGGTACGGCTTTGAGCAGCACGGGGTGATGGGAATCAACCCGGAGACTGAGCCGTCCCCGAAGCGACTGCAGGAAGTTCAGCAACTGGTCAAAGCCGAGGGAATTGACTCGCTGTTTATCGAGGCGGGGGACAGCTCCGGCCAGAAGCTGGCCGAAATCCTGGAGCTGACCCCCAAAGAGCTTCACACCTTGGAATCGAAGCCGGAGGGAATGGACTACTTCGAGGCCATGCGTGCCAACCTGGAGGCCCTGACCAACGGACTCGGATGTGCAGCTGGGTGAACCTCGGTTAGCTGTCCGGTTGAGGGTGGGCGTGGTCTGATGGCCGCGCCCACCTTTTTGGCAATCCGGCATCGGGTGGTCGGCCCCGGCTGTCCGGCCCCTGGTGTCCGGCGTCGGGGGCCGAGCACCGAGCCTTAGGCCCGCCCGCGAGGGCCCAAGTGGCACGCTGACAGCGAAGTGATCTGTCAGTGGTTGGCAGCGGGCTGATAGGCTCAAAATGACTCGACTCAGGAGGTTCGCAAATGGATGCCATTAATCATCGCGCTGCGTGGGAACAGTGGCGGGAACACCGGAATGAGACTTTGCGTCAGCCCCACGGCTGGCTGTCGCTGGTGAACCTGGAGTGGGTTGGGGACACCGCCGCTCCTTTGAGTTCCTTCCCGGGAATCTGGTCCGCTAAGGACCACCAGGTCACGGCCACCTTCTCACCGGAGGATCAGGTTACCCGTGACGGACACCCGGTCGTCGGGCAGGTGCATTTGGAGATTCCCCGCGGAGAGTCCGACACGTCGTTGCTCGACGCTCGGGGTCGACAGGCCGAGGTTGCCTCGCGCTTTGGCCGAATCGCCGTTCGGACCCGCGATCCTGAAGCCCCCACTCGCACCAACTTCAGCGAGACCCGGACTTTTGACTTTGACCCCAAGTGGATCGTCACCGTCGAGTGGGAGCCCTACCCGGAGCCGACCGAAGTCACCGTGCCTTCCGCTCACCAGTCCAAGCCGATGACGCTGACCGCGCAGGGAAGCGCCACCGTCTTCGGGCAGAAGGTAACCATCACCGGGTCTGATCGGGACCACCTGGGCCTGATCTTCCACGATGAGACCAACGGCAACCAGACGGAGGGTTGGCGCTCGGCCCCGGCCAAGCTGGACGATGGCCGCCTGACGATCGACTTTAACCGGGCCGTGAACTTCCCGGCGCACTTCACCCCCTACGGCACCTGCCCCACGCCGCCTGCGGGCAACACTTTGCCGGTGGCCGTCACCGCCGGGGAGAAAAAGAATCGATGACCTATCGGGTACTGATGGTTTGCACCGGCAATATTTGCCGGTCTGTGATGGCTGAAACGGTGCTAGCCCAGCGGGTTGATGGGTTGGAAGTGCAGGTTGACTCGGCAGGAATTAGTGCCGAGGAGGAAGGGAACCCGATCGACTATCGGGCGGCTCGAATCCTCAGCGAGCGCGGCTATCGCGTCCCTGATCATCGGGCCCGACAGCTCGAGCCGGCCGACCTGGCTGACTTCGACCTGATCCTAGCCATGACTGACGGGCATCGCCGCGGGGTGGCCCGCCTGGCCGAACGCAGCGGGATTGAACCCCGCGACGTGCGGATGTACCGCAGCTTCGATCCAGCCGCGGCTGGAAACCTGGATGTGCCCGACCCCTGGTACGGCGACCTGTCCGACTTTGCCCAAACCCTGTCCACCATCGAGGCGGTCACGCCCGGCCTGATCGAGTTCCTGGCTCAGCGCGCATGAGCGCTCGCACCCGCGCGAACCCGCGGCCAGCACTGTTTGTCCTGCTCATTTTGGTGGCGGTGGTGCTGGCCTGGGTGGCCGTGCGGCTGCTGGGCTCGTCCCCTCCGGAGCAGCCGGTGGCGGCCCCGGAGCCGCTTGAGCCCGAGCCGGTTACCCCCACCCTGGATTTCACCGGCTTTGATCCGGGCAACATCATCTCTGACGACGTCTTCTACCACTCGGAGGCGATGAACCAGGAGCAGGTGGCCGCTTTCATTGCCGAGGTGAACCACGGCTGTCGAACCGGGGACGCCCCCTGTCTGGCCGACTACCGGGAGGACTCGCTCACCTTCCCCGCCAACGACTACTGCTTTGAGTTCACCGGCCAAAGCAACGACTCGGCGGCGGCAATCATCGACCGGGCAGCCAAGTCGTGCGGCGTGAACCCGCAGGTGGTGCTGGTGATGCTCCAAAAAGAGCAGGGTCTGCTGACTGCCTCCAGCTACAATCTGACGCCCGGCCGCTACGACATCGCCATGGGCTACGGGTGTCCGGACACCGCGAACTGTGACCCCCAGTTCTTTGGTTTCTCCAACCAGGTTTACCATGCCGCCCTGCAGCTTCGGCGCTACGCCAACGAGCCGGGTCTGTACTCATTTCAGCCGCAGATGGACAACTCCATCAGTTACCATCCGGATCCGGCCTGCGGCGAAGGCACCGTCTGGATTGAAAACTACGCCACCGCCGGACTGTACAACTACACCCCGTACCAGCCGGACGAGGCAGCCCTAGCCGGCACCCCCGGCCCCTGCTCATCCGTGGGAAACCTGAATTTTTATGCCTATTTCCGCGCCTGGTTCGGCTAGGCGGCGGCGCTAACCCTGGGCGCTGTCCGAGTCCGGGTTAACCTCAATCACGGTGGCGTCCACGTCGACGACATCGGTCCGCTGCACCTCCAGCGTGACGTTGGCCAGCAGGCCGGCGATCCCTCCCAGGACCACGAGGGTTGGGGCGGCCAGGACCGCAATTCCGCCCGCCGCCACGCCCAGGTTCATCGGCACGGTCAGCAGCTTCTTTCCGGCTTCGTTTCGGACGGTGACCTGCCGGACGTCACCTTCGGCCACCAGTTCCTTGACCCGATCGACCAGTTCATGTCCGGCCACCTGAATCTTCTCGGTGAACGTACTTCCGGACCCGGAGGTTTGCTCTCCCATGGTGATCCCTTTCGTTGTTGGAACTCCCAGTATGGCAAACAGCCCCGACAGATGGCAGGGTGCACTGCAAATGAGGGTGGGCCTCCGTATGATTGACTCACTATGAGCCCGCGTAACCCTGCCCGCCGTCCCCGACGAACCACCGTCATCGTGGTGGCGTCGGTGGCGCTGATCGCCTTCGGGGTGTTCCAGTGGCTGATTTGGAACCCGCGGCAGGAAGTGCCGGCTCGGGCCGACGCGATTCTGGTGCTGGCCTACGGCAATGACCGCCAGGAACTGGGACGGGATTTGGCCGCTCGCGGGGTGAGCGAGAACATGGTTGTCTCGCACTCGGTGAAGGTGCGCCGGTTCCTGGACCCTACCGATGAGTTGAAGCCGAAGGACGGCGAGTGGGTGGAGGAGTGCGACCGGGACTATCCCCACTACCGCTCCTACTGCATCGAGCCCGACCCCAATACCACCGGGGGTGAGGTGGCTGCTTTCCGCCAACTCGCCAACGAAAAGGGGTGGACCTCGGTGGTGCTGGTGACTGAACGCTCACATCTGGCCCGGGCCGAAATGCTGCTCAACCGGTGCTTCTCCGGGCAAATCTACCCGGTGGCGTCGCACCCGGAGGGGGGCATCTTCCGGGCGATCCAACGTTCGTTCTATGAGTTTGGCGCCTATTTGAAGGACGTTGTTTTCCCACCCTCCTGCTAGTTGACGACCGGATCTTTCGGCTTGGTCAGGGCGCCCGCGACCACCCGACCCGGCGGGCAAATCCGCTTCCCGCTCGGTAAGAACAGCTTGCCCGAGCACCCGGATTCGCGATAACCTAGCGCGGATCCTTCAATCGGGAGTGAGTATGATGAACGTCCTTTTGCGCGGCGGCCAAGTCTTCCAGGGGGGATCTTTTCATCCCCTCGACCTGCGAGTTGACCAGATCGGACTGGTCGAGTTGGGGAAGGACCTTTCGCCAACCCCAGACGACCGGGTCGTCGACATTTCGGGGAAATACGTTCTACCGGGTTTAGCAGATATTCACGTTCATCTGCGAGAACCCGGTTTTTCATATAAGGAGACCATTGCCACCGGCACGGCTGCGGCCGCTCGGGGCGGGTTCACTTCGGTCGGGGCCATGCCCAACGTGGCGCCCCCGCCGGACAATCTGCCGGAGCTGCTCCACCAGATTCAGGCCTACCAGCAGGAGGCCCTGATCGAGGTCTTCCCCTACGGCTGCCTGACCGAGGGCGGGACCGGCACCGGGGAGACGGTGGACTATGCGGCCCTGGAACCCTACGTGATCGGGTTCTCCGACGACGGCTTTGGGGTCCAGTCCACCGACCGGATGCGCGAGGTGATGACGCAGGTGGCCGAGGTGGACGGCATCGTCGCCCAGCACATTGAGGACCTGGAGATTTCCGCCGACGGGTACATCAACGACGGCGAGTACGCCCGCGCCCACGGCCACAAAGGCAAGCCGGGCGCTGCCGAGTGGACCCAGTTGGAGCGGGACCTGGCCCTGGTTGCCGAGACCGGTTGCCGCTACCACGCCTGTCACCTGTCGACGGCCAGGTCGGTCGAACTGGTGGCCAAAGCGAAAGCTGACGGGCTGCCCGTCACCGCCGAGACCGCTCCCCACTACCTGGTGCTGAGCGAGGACGAGTTGGAGGAGGACGGTCGGTTCCGGATGAACCCGCCCCTGCGCTCGGCCCGGGACCGCGACGCGGTGGCCCAGGCCCTGGTGGACGGGGTGATTGATCTGGTCGCCACCGATCACGCCCCCCATTCGGCCGAGGAGAAAGCCGGTGGGCTGGCCGCCTCCGCCAACGGGGTGGTTGGGTTGGAGAACTCGCTGGCCGTGGTCTACACCCACTTTGTTCGAGCCGGCCGGTTCGAGATGGAACGGCTGGTGGAGGTGATGGGCACGGCTCCGCGCCAACGTTTCTCCCTGGGCGGGGGCGAGATTATCGCCGGCGAGTACGCCGACCTGATCGTGTTTGACCCGGACTTCCACGAGCCGCTGGACCCGGGACAGTTCCTCTCGAAAGGAAAAGCCACCCCCTTCGCCGGCCGCGAGCTGTACGGCCGGGTCGACCTGACGCTCTGCCAGGGGGATCCGGTCTGGGATCCGGAGGGCCTGTTCGCATGAGGCAACTGCTGGACTTCACCGTGGTGGAAAACCGGGAGCTGGCTCAGGACACCTACCTGCTGTCCCTGGCCGGGGACACCTCCGCCTTGGCCGCGCCCGGCCAGTTCGTCAACCTGGAGATTCCCGGCTACTACCTGCGCCGGCCACTGTCGGTCTTCGACTGGGCTCCGGGCCGGCTCGACCTGATCTACAAGGTCCTGGGCGAGGGAACCCGGGACCTGGTCCAGGTCCGGGTGGGGACCACCATGTCGGTCCTGTCCGGGCTGGGTAACGGGTTCCACGCCGCGCCCGCTCAGCACCCCCTGATCGTCGGGGGAGGGGTGGGCGTAGTGCCCCTCTGGGCCCTGGCCCGGACCCTGATCGAGGAGGGGCAGAACCCGACGGTGATCTACGGTTTCAACTCGGCCGCTGAGGTAATCCTGGTGGAAGAGACCGAGGCGCTGGGCGCCCGGGTGCTGGTGACCACGGCGGACGGATCGGTTGGCACGGCCGGGTTTGTCACCGCCGCCCTGGATCAGGTGCCGACAGCCGACTACCTGTACGCCTGCGGACCCACCCCGATGCTGCGGGCGCTTACGGCCGCCACCGCCCTGCCGGGACAGTTCTCCCTGGAAGAGCGGATGGCCTGCGGCTTCGGCGCCTGCGTTGGCTGCGTCGTCTCCACCCGTTCGGGAATGAGCCGCGTCTGCAAGGAAGGCCCCGTCTTTACCCGGGAGGAACTGCAATGGTGACCGCTCCGAGCCTCGGCGTTGACGTCGCCGGGATTGCCCTGCAAAACCCACTGATACCCGCCTCGGGCTGCTTCGGGTTTGGCGATGACTTCCTCGACTTCTTCGACCCGAACATCCTGGGGGCCGCCGCCCTGAAGGGGACGACCAGGGAGCCGCAAGCGGGAAACCCGACCCCGCGGATTGCGGAGACGCCCGCCGGGATGATTAACTCGATCGGCCTGCAAAACCCCGGAATCGACGAGGTGTTGGCACAAAAGCTGCCCCACCTGGCCACCTTCTACCACCAGCCGGTGATCCTGAACATCAGCGGGTTTTCCGTTGACGAGTACCGAGAATGCTGCGCCAAAGCGGACGGCCGGGCGGAGATCATTGAGCTGAACGTTTCCTGCCCGAACGTGCACGGCGGGGGCATGAGTTTTGGGGCCGACGCCGACGCGCTGGCGGAGGTGACGCGGGCCGTCCGCCAGGAGGTCAGCCGCTCGCGCCTGTTCGTCAAGCTGAGCCCGAACGTGACCGACATTGTCGAGTTGGCCCGCGTGGTTGAGGGGGAGGGCGCCGACGGCGTCACCCTGATCAATACCCTGCAGGGAATGCGGATTGATCCGGCTCGGCGTCGTCCGGTAATTGCCCGGACCATGGGTGGGTTTTCCGGCCCCGCCATTTTCCCGGTGGCCCTGCGGATGATCTGGCAGGTGTGGGAAGCCACCGGGCTGGTGATCCTGGGTTCGGGCGGGGTGGCCCGCGCCGCCGATGTCATCGAGATGATGGAGGCCGGGGCCAGCGCCGTCCAGGTGGGGGCCGAGTCCTTGCGAAACCCGATGGCAATCCCCCAAATTCTGGCAGAACTGCCCGAGCTGATGGAGCGCTGGCAGATTGCCTCGCTGGCCGACCTGGTGGGCAGCGCCCACGGGGAGAACGACCCCAGAAAGGATCACGAATGACCGAGCGCGCAGTAATAGTTGCGGCTGACTTTCCGACCGCAACCGACCTGGCGGACTTCCTGGCCCGCCTGCCCGGGGAGAAGCCGTTTCTGAAGGTCGGGATGGAGCTGTTCTACGGGGCTGGGCCGGATCTGGTGCGCCAGCTCAAACAGGACGGCTACCGAATCTTCCTGGACCTAAAGCTGCACGACATTCCGAACACGGTCAAGTCGGCGATGCGGGTGTTGCGCGACCTGGAGGTGGACCTGGTCAACCTGCACGCTTCGGGAGGCAAAGACATGATGGAGGCGGCCCTGGAAGGGCTGACCCGTCCCGACGGCAGTCGGCCGATGCTGATTGCCGTCACCCAGCTGACCTCCACCAGCCAGGACATGCTCGAATACGAGCTGCTGATTCCCCACCCGGTGGAAGAGGTGGTGGCTGCCTACGCCCAGACTGCGGCCGAGGCCGGCCTCGACGGGGTGGTTTGCTCCCCGCGGGAGGTCGGGGTGGTCAAGGCCCTGTGCGGGCCCGAGTTCCTCACCGTCACCCCGGGGGTCCGCTTTGCTGACGACGAGGTGGGGGACCAGGTTCGGATTGCCACCCCCGCCCAGGCGCGCCTCGATGGCGCCGACTTTATCGTCATGGGCCGCCCGATCACGAGGGCCCACGACCCGCTCGCCGCTTACCGGCGCGCACGAGCTGACTTTGAAGGAGTCACCCTGTGAATGTTCCACGTGAAACAGCCGCTGATCTGCTGTCGATCAACGCGGTCTTCCTGCGACCGCAAGAGCCCTTCACCTGGGCCTCTGGGATCAAGAGCCCGATCTACTGCGACAATCGGCTGATCCTGTCGGCCCCCGAGGTTCGAACCAGAATTGAGAATCGTCTGGCCGAATTGATCCAGATCGAGTTCCCCACCGCCCAGGTGCTGATGGGGACCGCCACGGCCGGAATTGCCCACGCGGCGCTGGCGGCCGAGCGGCTGCACCTGCCGATGGGGTACGTCCGATCCGGCGCCAAGTCCCACGGGCGCGGAAACCAGATCGAGGGCCGGCTCGAGCCGGGCGCGCGCGTGGTGGTGGTGGAGGACCTGATCTCCACCGGCGGCTCCAGCCTGGAAGCGGTGGAAAGCCTGCGCGAGGCGGGCGCCGAGGTACTGGGGATCGCTGCCCTGTTCACCTACCGGATGAGCAAAGCTGACGAGCGGATGGGTGCGGCCGGGGTGAAAGCCGTGGCCTTGTCCAACCTGGACGAGCTGGTCGAAGTGGCGGTGGAAAGCGGCTACCTGGCAGCTGACCAGGGCCCGTCAGTCCTGCAGTTCCGCGACGACCCGGCCGGTTGGGAGGGCAGGTTCGCATGAGACATCTGATCGACATCACCGACCTGACCACCACCGAAATTGATGGGTTGTTGCTGCAGGCCGAGGAGATTGCGGCCCGGCCCGGCGACTTCCAGGACGCCTGCGCGCATCGGCGCCTGGCGACCCTGTTCTTTGAGCCCTCCACCCGGACCCGGCTCAGCTTTGAGGCGGCCATGCAGGCGCTGGGTGGATCGGTGCTGGGGTTCTCGTCAGCCGATTCCAGCTCGGCCACCAAGGGCGAGAGCGTGGCCGACACGGTGCTGACCGTCTCCTGCTACTCGGACATCATCGCCATGCGACACCCGAAGGAGGGGGCCCCGCTGTTGGCGTCGCTCCGCTCGCAGGTGCCGGTGATCAACGCGGGCGACGGGGGCCACGCTCACCCCACCCAAACCCTGACCGACCTGCTGACCATCTTTCGGGAGAAGGGCCGCCTCGGCGACCTGGTGGTCGGCCTGTGCGGCGACCTGAAGTTTGGCCGCACGGTTCACTCGCTGATCTCCGCGCTGGTGCCGTACCACGGGATCTCCTTTGTCCTGATCTCCCCCCAAGAACTGCGGGTTCCCGACTACATTCGGGAGTTGCTGCACCGCTCCGGCGTGCCGTTTGTCGAGACGGAGGACCTGGAGGGCAACCTGGGCGACCTGGACATCCTGTATATGACCCGGGTGCAGCGCGAACGCTTCTTCAACGAGGCGGACTACATCCGGCTGAAGGATCGCTTCATCCTGGATCTGGAGAAGCTCCGTTTTGCCCGGCCCGACCTGTCGATCCTGCACCCGCTCCCCCGGGTCAACGAGATCGCGGTCGAGGTGGACTCTGACCCGCGGGCCGCCTACTTCAAGCAGGTCAAGAACGGGATGATCGTCCGGCAAGCCCTGATTTTGAAACTGCTGGAGGAGGCGCGATGAACATCGATGGAGTGGAAAACGGGATCGTCATCGATCACATCACCGCGGGGGAGTGCATGAAGCTCTACCACCTGCTGGGCCTGGACGACCTGGACTGCACGGTGGCGATTATCAAGAACGTCACCTCCGGGAAGTACGGGAAAAAGGACATCATCAAGATCGATGCCCTGATCGACCTGGATGTGGACGCCCTCGGGTACATCGATCCGCGGATCACCGTCAACATTGTGGAGAACTCGCGCCTGGTGGAGAAGCGGCACCTGGAGCTTCCCCAGCTGCTGCGCAATATTGTCCGGTGCAAGAACCCGCGCTGCATCACCTCGGTGGAGGCTGATGCCGACCAGGTGTTCCGCTTGGCCGATGCCGAGCAGCGGCTCTACCGGTGCGTCTACTGCGAGGTGGCGCCCGACCGCGAAGGCGAGTAACCGCCCCCCGCCGCCCCCGCTGGCCCCCGACCAAGAGTCGACCTTTTGTGAGGGGCCAAACAACGATGGCTTCCCAGGATGCGGCCCGCAGGCTGATCCGAACCGATAGACTGGGGACCAGCCGAGCATCCTGGGGCGTTGTCGCCCCCAAGCGCTCGCATCACTAACTGAAGGAGTAGGAATGCGCATAGGTGTTCCCCGTGAACCCGACTCCCAACCCCTGGTCGCAGCTACCCCAAACACGGTTAAGAAGCTCAAGAAACTGGGCTATGACGTGTGCGTGGAAGCGGGGGCTGGTACTCGAGCCAGCTATCCGGACTATCAGTACGAGGAGGTGGGGGCTGAGCTGGTTGACCGCAACACGGTCTGGGGCTCAGATTTGGTCCTGTCACTCGACGCCCCTTCCGATGAGGATCTGGCCCTGATGCACGAGGGGGAGGTGCTCATTACCCGCCTCGCCCCCGCGCGCAGTCCCGAGCTGCTGGAGAAGCTTCGGGCCGCCGGGATCACCGCGATGGCGATGGATGCGGTTCCGCGGATCTCGCGGGCCCAGGCGATGGACGTGCTCTCCTCCCAGGCCAACGTGGCCGGCTATCGGGCTGTGATCGAGGCGGCCGCGGACTTTGGTCGACTGTTCACCGGTCAGGTGACGGCAGCCGGCAAGATGCCCCCCGCCAAGGTGTACGTGATTGGCGCCGGCGTGGCCGGGCTGGCCGCGATTGGCACCGCCGCCTCCATGGGTGCCGAGGTGACCGCCTCGGATGTTCGCCCCGAAGTGGCCGAACAGGTCGAGTCGATGGGCGCTCGCTTCGTTGGGCTGCACCGGGACATGGAAGAGTCTTCCGACGGGTACGCCCGCGAACTGACGGCGGAGGAAACCGCCGCTGTCAACCGGCTCTACGCCGAGGAAGCCGCCAAGGCTGACATCGTCATCACCACGGCCAACGTGCCGGGCCGACGCTCCCCGATCCTGCTGGATGACGCGGCCATCGCCGCGATGAAACCCGGCTCGGTGGTCATCGACATGGCGGCTGCCAATGGTGGCAATGTGACGGTGACCCGCCCGGGTGAGAAGGTGATGACGGATAACGGCGTCATCGTCAACGGTCCGCTGGATCTGCCCGGCGCGCTGCCCACCCAGTCGTCGCAGCTGTACGCGCAGAACATCGTCAACCTGCTGAAGCTGCTGACCCCGGAGAAGAACGGGGAAATTGACCTGAATCTGGATGACGAGATCATCCGCGGGATCACCGTCACCGCCCAGCACGACCTGCTGTGGCCCCCGCCGCCGGTGAAGGTGTCTGCGGCCAAGCCCTCACCCGCAGCGGTGACGCCGGTTGAACCCACCCCGGAGGAAGCGGAGGCAATGGCCATCCGCAAGCGGACCATTTGGGGCGCTTGGGGTGGCTTCGGGGCGGCCCTGCTGGTGGCGCTCTACCTGGTTACCCCGATGGCGGCCATCCCCAGCTACATGGTGCTGGCCCTGTCGATCATCATCGGCTTCTACGTGATCACGAACGTGTCGCACTCGCTGCACACGCCGCTAATGTCGGTGACCAATGCGATTTCCGGCATCATTTTGCTAGGGGCAATCCTGCAGGTTGGCTCGGACAACCTGGCGGTGACCATCATCAGCTTTATCGCCATCATGTTGGCCTCGATCAACATCTTCGGCGGCTTCACCGTCACCGCTCGCATGCTGACCATGTTCAAGGGGGCCTAGGCTATGGACCTGCTCATTCACATTGTCCAACTGGCCTACCTGGCCGCGGCGATCCTGTTCGTCTTTGCCCTCTCGGGCTTGTCCAGCAACAAGAGCGCCCAACGCGGGAACCGGGCCGGCATCACCGGCATGACCATCGCGGTCAGCGCCACCATCGTCCTGGCCTTGGCTTCCGAACCGCCGCGCGGGATCATCGCCACCATCCTGCTGATTGCGGTCGCCATGCTGGCCGGGGCGGGAATTGGCATCTGGAAGGCCCAGCGGGTCGAGATGACCGGCATGCCGGAACTGATTGCTCTGCTGCACTCCTTCGTTGGCTTGGCCGCGGTTCTGGTTGGGTACAACTCGTTCCTGCACCCCGATGCCCTGGCCCAGTCTTTGGGTGGGTTCCACCTCGGTGAGGTGTTCCTAGGCATCTTCATTGGCGCGGTCACCTTCACCGGGTCCGTGGTGGCGTTCCTGAAACTGTCCGGAAAGATCTCGGGTGCCCCGCTGACGCTGCCGCACCGGAACCTGCTGAACCTGCTGCTGATTGTCATCTCGGCCGGCCTGATGGTCTGGTTCATCGCGGTGGGACACTCCGTCGACGCGTGGATCCCGCTCGGGGTCATGACCGCGTTGGCGCTGCTGCTGGGCTGGCACCTGGTGGCGGCCATCGGCGGCGGCGACATGCCGGTCGTCGTCTCCATGCTGAACAGCTACTCGGGGTGGGCGGCAGCCGCCGCCGGCTTCATGCTGAACAACGAGCTGCTGATCATCACCGGTGCCCTGGTTGGCTCTTCGGGTGCCTACCTGTCCTACATCATGTGCCGCGCGATGAACCGGTCGTTCATCTCCGTCATCCTCGGTGGCTTCGGGACGGACACTTCCTCCGCCCCGACCGGGGACGAAGAGGTGGGCGAGTACCGCGAGATTGACGCGGCCGGCACCGCCGAGTTGCTGAAGAACTCGCGGAAGGTGATGATCACCCCCGGATACGGGATGGCGGTCGCCCAGGCGCAGTACCCGGTGGCGGAGCTGACGAAGGCGCTGCGTGAGCGCGGCGTGGACGTCACCTTCGGCATTCACCCGGTGGCAGGTCGTCTGCCCGGCCATATGAATGTGCTGCTGGCTGAGGCGCGCGTCCCCTACGACGTGGTCAAGGAAATGGACGAGGTGAACGACGATTTTGGGGACATCGACACCGTCCTCGTGATCGGCGCCAACGACACCGTGAACCCGGCTGCTGAGGAGCCCGGCTCTCCGATTGCGGGGATGCCCGTCCTGAAGGTGTGGGAGGCAGGCAACGTCATCGTCTTCAAGCGCTCGATGGCCACCGGCTACGCCGGCGTGCAGAACCCGCTGTTCTTCAAGGACAACACCCAAATGCTGTTCGGGGATGCGAAAGCTAGCGTGGAAGCCATTTTGCGCGCGCTGTAAGCAACACCAACTCAGTTGGGGGCGAGGGGAAACCTTCGCCCCCTTTCTGTCTGCCCAGCCAGCGGGTGCGGCCAGTGGGTGTGGTCAGCGGGCCAGTCAGCGGGCCCCTCAGCTGGGTCGACGCCGGCGGATCGCCGTTAGCTCCCGTACGTACTGGCCGCCGGGAACTTTGCGCGCGCCGCGGAACTGCCAGTCAAACACGTAGTCCAGGTCGAACTGGGGGCTGCACCGAGCGCACGAGCGGACCCGCCGCGGGGTTCCGTGCCGGTGCACCTGGAGCCCGCAGCCCGGGCAGGTGCCGACCCAGGACGATTCCAACACCGGTTGAGGCAGGTTCAGGCGGGCCTGCGGCGTGGCCCCCAACTGGCGGGCAAGCTTTTGCCAGGCGGGACCGTGTCCCTGCCGGGGACCCGCCAGGGCGTGGGCAATTTCGTGCAGGATCACGTCGCGAACCTGGTCGGGGCTGAACTTTGGCAGCAGCAGGCGGGATAGAGTGATCTGCCGCCGGGACGGGTAGGTGCACCCCGCCTGAGTTTTGGCCCGGGACAGCGTCAGGTTCCACTGCTGCAGGCCGTGCTGGTCCATTAGTTCTCGGGCCAGGGTGAGGATTTCCTGTTCGGTCACGGCTACCCCTCCCAAATGGCATCCAGCTGTCGACTGATCCGCTGGGGGCTGACCCGCTCAGCGGTGCCCAACTGCTCGGCAAACTGGGAGACCGCCAGCTCTTCCAGCAACCACTTCACCCGGCTGAGGCGGTCGTGAACCTGCAGGTTCAACGGTCGACCGGCTGCCCGGTCGCGAGCGTCCTCCCACCGGGTGCGCAGTTCCAGCAGGTTTGACCACCGCTCCTGGTCGGTCCGCAGGGCAGCTGGGCCGCGGGCGGCCCGGTCGAGTCGGATCGCCAACGCGTCGAGGTACCGGGGGAGGGAGGGAAGGGTGCGCCGATCCGTCTCGGTCAGGAAGTCTGCGCTCAGCAGTCGTTTCAGTTCCCGGCGGACCTGGCGGCGCACCGGCTCGAGAGATTCCTCGGGGTGTCGATCCAATGCCTCTTCCACCCGCCGCTGGGCTTCCAGCGATTTCACCGTCAACTGGAGGAGCCGGTATACCTCTTCTTCAAACCGGTCCCGAGCCCGGCTCACCAGTGCGGCAAAATCTTCCGCTCGCCGAATCGGTTGCGGGGCCAGTTCGGCCCGCAGGGTTCGAGCCGCTGCCAGTTGGGCCGCGGCCACCAGCGCTTCGGTGGAGGGGTAGGGCGAGGCGGCCAGCAGCAGCGCTTCGCGTCCGGACCAGCGGGTGGTGACCCGGGTGAGCGGTAGGCGCAGCTGGCGTTCCAACAGCCGTGCCACCCCGTCCCGGTGGGAGAGCTCCGCCTGCTCGGCGGTGGCGCACAGTCGCAGGCTGACCAGGTCCCGGTCGGGGGCCGCCACCAGCGCCGGGTAGCCGCGCACGGTCAGCCCCTGCGCGTTGGTGGTCTCTACCACCGGCGCAATCGGGGTGGAGGGAAACTCCGTCACCTCTTCCTGCTGCCAGCTGCCGGCGTCTGCAGTGGGCGCGTGGGCCCGACCGGGGCGTTCCTTCCCGGCTTGGCGCACCGCTTGACGGACGGCCTGGTGAATGGCCCGGTCGGCCTGGGGTGCCAGCCGGCGCTGCAGTTCCAGCAGCGAGGACCCGCGGGCCAGCACTTTTCCGTTTCGATCCACCACCTGGAAATGCATCTGCAGGTGGGCGGGCAGGTGCTGGGAGACGTGCTGCTCATCGGCTTCGGTCAGCTCCACGCCGCGCAGATTCGCCACCGCCTGGGCGAAGGCAGGGAAGAATCTCCGGGTCACTTCCGGCGAGGGCGTCGGCGCTGGGGCTTCGGAGGTCGGCTCCGGTACTGGATTGACGGACTGCGGGCTCACCGTCAGCGGACCTTTGGCTTTGCCCGTCTGCTGAGCCCACTGGGCCAGGCGATCCAGGGAAGCGCCGAGCGAGCGGGGATCCTCCGCCTCTTCCGCCGGGGAGACGGCTGCCTCCAGCACGGTTTCCCCGCGGTGGGTGAGGCGTTTGGCCACCTGCTCCCCCACGTCCGGGGCCGGAGCCAACAGGCGCCGCTTCTCCTTGGGCAAAGCTCGGATCGTGCCGGCGCACAGCTGCGACAGGAGGCCGGGAACCAGCCAGTCGAAACCCTCATCTTGCACCTGGGGGAGCTGGGCCAAGGCGATGGTAACGGTGACCCCGTCGGTGTCGGAGCCGGGTTGGAAGTCGTAGCTAAGCGGCAGGCTCAGCTCGCCCTGTTGCCAGTGGTCCGGGAAGCCGTCCTCACCGCCGCGGCTGACGTCGTGGATGACGTCCTCCCACCGGTAGTTCAGCAGGCGGGGCTGATCGGGCCGCGTCTTCTTCCACCAGTTCTCAAAGCTGCGGGCCGAGGTGATCTCCGCCGGCACCCGCTCGTCGAAGAAGCGGAATAGCTCCTCCTCACCGGCTACCTTTCCGGCTTGGCGGGAGCGCTGCTCCACCTCCCGGGCCTCATCCAGCAACTCCTGGTTTTCCCGCTGAAACTTCAGGTAACTGACCCGCCAGTTGCCCTCAACCAGGGCTTCGCGGAGGAACATTTCCCGGGCCAGCTCCCGGGCGGTCAGACCCTCGGCCTCGGGTTTGGGGCCAAAGAACTGGGAGGACCAACCCCCCGAACCGGCCTGCGCGAACAGGCCCTGCGCGATGGCCGCAATGGACCCGGGCTGGGGTGGGGCCAACTGCGGGGCCACGGACGCGCCCAACTGGCGATCCCCCAGTGAGGCCAGCAGCACCGACCGGTCGGCAGCCAGCGTCAGACCGTAAAGGCTGACCCGCTCCTTGATCAGGGCGGCGCCTTTGGCCCGCGACCAGTACGGTTCCGAGTAGGAGCGGGTCAGCAGGTGCTGGGCGGCGTGCTCCACCCATTCAATCTTGATTTGGGCGACGGTGCGGGCAAAGAGGCGGGAGGTTTCCACCAGCTCGGCCGCCATGATCCAGGGCGGGTGCCCACCGGCCAGGCCCGACCCGGGCCAGACGGTGAAACGGGTCGCCCGCGCCCCCAGGTAGGTCCCTTTGGCCTGCTCCCAGGTCCCAATGTTGGACAGGAGTCCCACCAGCAGGGCCCGGTGCAACTGGTCATAGTCGACGGCTCGAACGCCCCGGCCGAACTCCACCACCGCGCTGGCCGGGTCTGCGTACTGGCGGATTTCCCCGCGGTCCGGCTCACCCAACGCCTCGACCTGGATCCCCATTTCGCGGCACATTTGGCGCAGTTGGCCAACCACGTCCCGCCACTCCCGAAAGCGCAGGTAGTGCAAATACTCCCGGTGACAAAGCCGGCGAAACGCACTGCCCGACAGGTCGCGCGCCTGCACGTTCAGGTAGCGCCACAGGTTCAGGTAGGTCATGAAGTCCGAGCGCGAATCGTTGAACCGGGCGTGGGCCTGGTCGGCTGCCGCCTGTGCGTCAAGGGGGCGCTCGCGCACGTCTTGGATGGACAGGGCGGCAATGATGACCAGGACCTCGGACGCGCAGCCGTTCTCCTGGCCCGCCAGCAGCATCCGTCCCAGGCGCGGATCGATGGGGAGGCGCGCGAGCTTTCGCCCAATCGAAGTCAGCTTCCCCGCCTCGGTCAGGGCCCCAAGCTCAACCAGGAGCTGCACCCCGTCCCGAACCGCGCGCGAGCTGGGTGGATCCAGGAAGGGGAACTGGGACACCTCCCCCAACCCCAGCGCGGCCATCTGCAGGATCACCGCGGCCAGGGAGGTCCGCAGGATCTCCGGCTCGGTGTAGCGGGGGCGGGCGGCGTAGTCGCCAGCCGAGTAGAGCCGGATGGCGATCCCATCCTCCAGGCGGCCCGCGCGGCCCGAACGCTGGTTGGCCGAGGCCTGGGAGACCCGCTCGATCGGCAGGCGCTGCACCTTGGTCTTGTTGGAGAAGCGGCTGATGCGGGCCAACCCCGCGTCAACTACATACTTGATCCCGGGAACAGTGAGCGACGTTTCGGCAATATTGGTGGACAGGATAATGCGGCGGCGACTGTGGGGAGCGAAGATCCGATGCTGCTCTGCGGCGGAGAGGCGCGCAAAAAGCGGGACCAGCTCGACTGAAACCGGGGGGCGCCGCTCGCGCAGAAACTCTTCCAGGGCCACCTGGGCTTCCCGGATGTCCCGCTCCCCTGGCAGAAACACCAGGATGTCGCCGGCCGGTTCAGAGAGCAGTTCGTCCACCGCCCCGCAGAGGCCCTGCTCCAGGTCAATAGCCTCACCCAGGCCGTAGCCGAGGGTGGCCAGGTCGTCATCGGGATCCTCCAGCACCAGCTGCGGCGCGCCCGCGCCGGGGGTGTGCGCGGCGGACGGCTCGGCCTCCTCGGTGGGAGTTTGGGTGGGGGTGCCCGACTGGTCCGGCGAGAGCGGCCGGTAGCGGATCTCGACCGGGTAGGTCCGTCCGCTCACCTCAATCACCGGCACGCGGTCCCCGGTGAACTGGCTGAAATGGTCGGCAAACCGGTCCGAGTCGATGGTGGCCGAGGTGATGATCACCTTCAGGTCGGGCCGGCGGGGCAGCAGCCGCGCCAAGTAACCCAAAATGAAGTCGATGTTCAAGGAGCGCTCATGCGCCTCGTCAATGATGAGGGTGTCGTAGCGACGCAGGTCCGGATCCACCTGAATTTCGTTCAGCAGGATGCCGTCGGTCATCAGTTTCACCAGGGTGGTGGGGCCAACCTCATCGGTGAACCGAACCTGATACCCGATGACCTGGCCGGGCTCTCTCCCAACCGTCTGCCCCAACTCGTCGGCAATTCTTTCCGCTACCGAGCGCGCCGCCAGCCGCCGAGGCTGGGTGTGGCCAATCAGCCCGGAGATTCCCCGGCCGAGCTGAAGGCAAATTTTCGGCAGCTGAGTGGTTTTGCCCGAGCCGGTTTCGCCCGCCACAATCACCACCTGGTGCTGGGCAATGGCCGCTGCAATCTGATCCCGGTGAGCGCTTACCGGCAGGTCGGGGAAGGTCACCACCGGGAGGGCGGCGGCCCGCTGCGCTAGTTGCAGCGGGGTAAACGGCCGGGGTCCCCGACCCGAACGGCCGGACCCACGCCGACGCTTACCCTTTGACCCGCCGCCGGTGCGGCCGGGTCCGGGTCCCTGTTCCTGCCTCTGATTCACCGTTCTAACGTATCAGTGACCACGGACAAGTCGCGCACGGCTACGGACGGACCGGCAGGTGCTGGCGTGCCCATTCCTGACACAGTCCAGCCAGGTAGGGGAGTTTTTCTCCCGGACCAAAGTTGGCGTCGCGGACCGCCTCCACCCGGGACCCGTCGGGGAGCCGGGCAAACACGTCCGTGGTCATCTCCAGCAGGCCCGCCTGCTCGTCGTCAATATCGTGCAGCAGCAGCACCGGGTACGACAGGTCATCCACCAGGTCGGCGGCCCGGTTCAGCGACAGGTCCTGCAGGGTCTGCTTGGAAATCTCAAAGTACTGCCGGGAACTGGGGGAGTCGTCCACAATCCGGGTACGACCGGTCTGCTCCAACTCGTCCAACTGGCTGGGAGAGAAGATCTGCTCCCAATCAAACGAGAGCGGCCCCGTGATCACACCGGACAGGATCATGGACTGCACCGCGGCCGGTCGCGCCTTCAGCGGGGCCAGCGTCCCGAAGGAATGCCCGTGGAGGAGCTGGCGGTCAAAGCCCTGATCCGCCAACCAGCCTGAGGCTGCCCGCAGGTCCTCTTCCTGGTGGTCGACCACGATGATGTCGTCGTCAGATTCCCCGTGGCCCGAGTAGTCGAACTTCAGCGTGGCGTAGCCGAGCTTGCGGTAGGCGGCCGCCAACCGTTCGAAGTACTTGCCGGACTCCCGATTGTTGAAAAACGAGTGGGAGAACAGCACGGCGGCATCGGTGGCATCCACGGGGACGACAAAGTTCCCCGCAAGATTCACCCCGCGGGGGGTCACCAGGCTGATTTCACTCACCCGTTAACCGTACCGGTTCGGTTCCGATGGGAACAGGGCCGAAGGGGACAATGGTGGGGGAGTCGACAGTTCTGACCGGACTGGTGGACGGGGGCCGGTCGACAGGATCACGCCAATCAACAATGATTAACCCCATGACAAACAACGGAGCCCTCAGCCTGCCACCCGACGAAGAGATCCTCGGAATCTTCTGGGAGGCTGCCCGCCAAAAACTTGCTTCGGCCTCCTGGGAGGATTTGTTCGGTCCCCGCCTGCGGTCCTCGTTGCGCCCGCCCGCAATGCAGCTGGCCGACGACGCGGAGGAAGCCTCCGACCTGGCCCGCCAGATCCGCGACGCCGGCGCCATGATTGTTCGGAGCCCGGCCGCCGACTTTAGCGAGGACTCCCCCGCGCCGGAAGCCGGGGACCTGACCATTATCTGCGACGGCGGCGGGGTTCCCCTGGTCCTGGTTCGCACCAAGCAGGTGGACCGGGTGGGCGACGAAATCGTTGAGGAACTGGTCAGTCTGTATCCGACGAGCGGGAAGTAAGGGAAAGCCTTGGGAACCAAAGCTGGAATCATCCTGGGATTGGGAATCGGGTTTGTCCTGGGAGCCCGGGCCGGACGCGAAAAATACGAGCAGATCAAAGGGGTCACCCGCCAGTTGCGGACGCTCCCGATCGTGTCGCGCCCCCTCGATGCCGCCGGTGAAAAGGTGGCGGACGTGGTGCGCTCCAAGGGCAACGAAATCTCCGATGCGGTGGCCGATGTCGTCAAAGAGAAGGTGTTCGGCATGCCCACCAACCGACTGGTGATCGATGCAACAGTGGTGGAGCACCCTCGGGAGAACGCGCCTGAATCTCCCGATGTTTCGGCTCCACGAAACAGCTAGTTCGGGACGCTTAATGGACGGCTCCGGCCCCCATCTGTGAGAGTGGGCCCATGTCTGACACCCCGACCCCGTCCCGGCGCCAAATCCGTCGGTGGCGTCGCTACCTGGCGGAAGAGCGCTTAGAAGCGGACACCTACCGGAACCTGGCTCGCCGCCAGCGCAGCCCCCACCGGGAAATCATGCTGGAACTGGCCGCCGCCGAAGGACGCCACGAACAGTACTGGCTGGAACTGCTGGGAGACCAGGCCTACCCGCCGCCGCGGGTGCCCTGGCGCCGGCGGCTGATGTCGTCCCTGGCCAACCGGTTCGGCTCGGTGTTCGTCCTGGCTTTGGCCCAGCGCTCCGAGCAGCGCACCGGCTACGACGACGACCACGACGTCCCCGACCAAATGGCGGCGGATGAGCACATTCACGGCGAGGTGGTCCGCTCCCTGGCCGCGGAGTCGCGCGCCCACATGGCCGGTTCCTTCCGGGCGGCCGTGTTCGGCGCCAACGACGGCCTCATCTCCAACCTGGCCCTGATCCTCGGGGTGGCGGCCACCGGGATGACCCCCTCAATGGTGCTGGCCACGGGGGTGGCCGGGCTGCTGGCCGGAGCCCTGTCGATGGGGGCCGGCGAGTGGATCAGCGTGTCCAGTCAGCGTGAGCTGCTGAGCGCCTCCACCCCCGACGACGATGCCCACCGGTCAGTCCCGGCGCTCGACGTGAACGCGAACGAGCTGGCCCTGCTGTTCCGCGCGCGCGGGGAATCTCCCGAAACCGCCCAGGAACACGCCGAGAGAGTTTTTGCCGCCCTGGGCGAGGCGGGGGATTCCGCCTCGGGCCAGCTCCCCCTCCGCTCCGCCCTGGGTGAGGGGGCCCGTCAGACCAGCACCGAGGCGGTGGGAACCCCGTTCCGCGCGGCCGTGTCCTCGTTTATCTTTTTTGCCCTCGGCGCCCTGCTGCCGCTGATTCCGTTCATGTTCGGGGTCGGCGGGTGGATGCCGATCGTAATCAGCTCCGTCCTGGTGGGGATCACCCTGCTGGGGACCGGCGGCGTGGTCGGCCTACTGTCGGGTGGCACCCCGTGGCGAACGGCGTTGCGTCAGCTAGCGGTGGGCTACGGGGCCGCGGCCGTGACCTTCGCTCTGGGAACTCTGTTCGGGGCTACCATCGGCTAGGCTTTTCCCGGAAGGGAGAAGCGCATGGAAGAGAACGCAGTCTGGGCCGTTTTCCGTGTCGTCGACCTCACCGGCGTGCTCCTGAACGGGGTCCTGGGCGGAAAGCTGGCCCGTCAAAAGCACTTCGATGCCGTTGGCTTCATGATCTTGGCGGTCATGTCTGCCATGGGCGGCGGGATTGTCCGCGACGTCATTTTGCAGCACGGTCCGCCCGTGGCGATCACCGATCCTTTCTACATCGGGACCGCGCTGGTGGGAGCTTCGATTGCTTTCCTCTGGCGCCTCGACAGCCGCGGCTGGCGGATCGCGCTGATCCTGGCCGACGGGCTGGTGCTGGGCAGTTGGGCCGCGACCGGCGCAATGAAAACCCTGTCGATGGGCTTTGGCCTGATGCCCGCCCTGCTGCTGGGGCTCACCACCGCGGTCGGCGGGGGCATGATCCGGGACATCTCCGCCGGCAACGTGCCGACCGTGCTGGGCGGCAACTACCTGTACGCCACCCCCGCGCTGGTTTCGGCCGGCATCATGGTGGCGTTCTTCAACCTGGGTTACCCGATGTGGGGCATGATCGTGGCCACGGTGGTCGGCTCGTCCTTCACCGCGCTGGCTCACTGGCGGCGCTGGCGCCTGCCCGAACACACCGACTGGACCCTCACCCTTTCCTCCGAGCAACTCCGCTACCTGCTGGACCGGAAAGCGGCGGCTCGGAAGCGCACCCGGACCGGCCTGGACGAAAGTTTTGAGGAGACCGGGTTGCCCCGCACGGACGAGGCGCAAACCCGGGACGAGGAGGGGTAGGCATGTGCGGCCGCTTCACCATGTTCGACGAGGACGACGAGTTGGTTGCCCTCTTCGACATCGACGTGATGGAGGGCGAGCACCTGCCCTCCTACAATCAGGCACCCTCGCAGTGGGTGCGGGCGGTGGTGGGCAATCAACCCCGCGTCCTGACCATGCAGCGCTGGGGGCTGGTTCCCCACTGGGCCAAGGCCGGGTTCAAACCCCTGATCAACGCCCGCTCCGAAACCCTGACGGAGAAACCTTCCTTTCGGGTGGCGGCCAGTCGGCGCCGGTGCCTGATCCCCACCAACGGCTACTACGAGTGGATGACCCAGCCGGACGGGCAGAAGCAGCCCTACTTCCTGTCCGCTCCCGTTCCAGCCGAGGCGGATGGAGCCGCCATCCAGCCGGGCCCGGCTGGGTTCCCCACTCCGGTGCTGGCGATGGCGGGCATTTACGAGTTCTCCCGCACCGAGCGGGGGGATGAGCTGGTCACCTGCGCGGTAATCACCCGTTCCGCCCCCGACGAGCTGGGCCGGATCCACGACCGGATGCCCGTGTTCGTGCCGCCGGAACTGCACACCCCGTGGTTGGACCCGGAGTTGCAGGATCGGGATCAGGTGCGCGACCTGGTGGCCGCGATTCCCGTCCTCCCCCTGGCGACCCGTCCGGTCCAGCGAGCGGTCGGCTCGGTCCGAACGCAGGATCCGGGCCTCATCTTCGGCTGAGGCTGTCCACAGGCAGCGCCGGAACTGGACCGAGGTGACTCTGGCGGGGCAACCTGGGGGGATGAAGAAAAGGCGTTTGCTCCTTCCCGGCCTGGTGCTCGGGTTGGTCCTGCTGCTGGTGGCCCTCTGGTGGGGCCGGGGTGGGCTGGACCTGCCGGACGCAGACGGACAACCCGATGGGCGAAGCGCCGCCGAGATTCTGGCGGGGCGGGAGGACACGGCCCTGGCGGAGGCGCTGCTGGCCCTGCCGACCTCGGCCAAGTTGGCCGCCCCCTACGACCGCGACCAGTTTGGGGCCCGGTGGGCCGACGTGGACCGGAACGGGTGCGACACGCGCAACGACATCTTGGCCCGGGACCTGACGGAGGTGCGCTGGCGGGAGGGGACCCACGACTGCGTTGTGGAGCGGGGAACCCTGGCCGACCCCTACACCGGGCAGCAGATCCGGTTCCAGCGGGGAGAGAAGACCTCGCCGGCGGTGCAGATCGACCACGTGGTGGCCCTGGCCAACGCCTGGGAGAGCGGGGCGGACCGGTGGTCGGATGAGCAGCGCGAACAGTTCGCCAACGACCCGCTCAACCTGCTGGCGGTGGACGGGCCGGCGAACCAGCAGAAAGGGGCGGCCTCGGCCGACCGGTGGCTGCCGCCCAACCCGTTCTTTCACTGCGAGTACGCCGCCCGGCAGGTGGCGGTGAAACAGAAGTGGGACCTGGCCGTGACCGAGGCGGAACGCTCTGCCCTGGCTCGGATTCTCGTTAGCTGTGAGGCGCCCGCGGCAAAAGGTCTAGACTAAATGACCGTGACCAATTCCGAACAGCTCTGGGCCCGGCCCAACCGCCGCCAGACGATCCTCCTGATCGTCCTCGGGTTGGGAGCCGGGCTCCTGTCGGGCATGTTCGGGGTTGGCGGTGGGATTATGATTGTCCCCGGGCTGGTTGCGATCGTCGGGTTTGCCCCGCGACTCGCTTCGGGCACGTCTCTGACCACGATTGTCCCGTTGGCCTTGGTGGGGGTGGCCTCCTACGCGGCCCAGGGTGACGTCTCCTGGGAGGCGGCCGGGCTGCTGGCCCTCGGCGGGATTGGGGGCGCTCAAATTGGCACCTGGCTGCTGTCGCGAATCAGTTCGCGCCGACTTCAAATTGTCTTCGCGGGGTTCATTCTTTTCTCCGTCGTGATGATGTTCATCAATGTGCCCTCCCGCGCCGCAGTCCTGGAAATCAACTGGGCCACCGCGGTGGGGCTGCTGGTGGTGGGGATCCTGACCGGGACGCTCTCCGGGCTGCTTGGCGTGGGCGGCGGCATCATCGTCGTCCCCGCGCTGATGCTGATTTTCGGGGCTTCGGACCTGGTGGCCAAGGGCACGTCCCTGCTGATGATGATCCCCTCGGCGCTGGGGGGCACCATCCCCAACATTCGGCGCCGGAACCTGAACTTGCCGGCGGCCCTGATCGTGGGGCTGTCCGCCTCGACCACGACCCTGCTGGGCTCCTACCTGGCGCACCGGATCTCGCCCCAGGTCGCCAACCTGCTGTTCGCCGTCTTCCTGCTTTTCGTCGCGGTCTCAATGCTGCGAAAGGCCCTTCGCACCCCCCGCTAACTGTCAGCGTCCCGGCAATCCACCCGAATATCCGCCAGGGTCCAGGGCCGGTGGCGCTCCCAGTGCTGCTGTTCCTGGCGGTGCCAGCGCTCCCACCACGGCTCGTAGGCGGCTCCGTCACGGGCCAAGCCCCGCTGGTGGGCCACCTCGGCGGGCACGTCGCACCAGAGCCGAAGGTCGGCGAGGGCGGCGGTTCCCGGGGT
The DNA here is from genome assembly GCF_040256745.1 of Scrofimicrobium sp. R131. Classification (GTDB taxonomy): domain Bacteria; phylum Actinomycetota; class Actinomycetes; order Actinomycetales; family Actinomycetaceae; genus Scrofimicrobium; species Scrofimicrobium appendicitidis. Next base: position 2,191,989 of record NZ_CP138335.1, on the reverse strand, counting down.
CAGCGACCCGCACCCCTCGACCACCCACGGGCGGGTGGGATCGACCGGGACCCACTCGGACACGCGCCCTTTCGCCCAGTCCCAGCGGGGAAAAGCCGGCCGATCCGAGGTGAGCAAGTCCTCGGTGAGGGCGGATCCCGCCGCCAGCCCATCCCACCCCGGATACCAGTCGTCCAGGTGCAGGATCAGGTAGCCGAGGGGAGCCAGCTGCTGAGCCAGGGTGGTTTTCCCCGCGCCGGAGGGCCCGTCAATCAGGATCCGCCGGGCGGGAGGCGACAGCTGAGCCACGTGGTCATGCAGGTCCGAGGCAGCCAGCATCTAGATTCCAAACCAGCGGAACGATCCGGCCCAGACGGCGACGCCGAGGGCCAGGGTGGGGATGATGATGGCCACCACCACCATCCACAGGTCGGCCCACCCCACCGGGGAGGTGCGGGCGTTGGACCGGCGGGTGGGGGCCCCAAACCCGCGTGCCTCCATCGTCACCGACAGGGAGGAGGCTCGGCGCAGGGCAAAGGTCAGGAGGGAGAACGAGCCGGTAAAGAACTCCTTCCACTTGGACTGGGGCGCCACCCCGCGCGACCGTCGGGCCCGTCCGAGCGCCTGCCAGTCGGACAGCATGAGGGACATCAGCCGGATCCCGGCCAGGGCCGCCAGCACCGGGCGCGGAGGTAGCTTCGCAACCTGGGTGAGGGCGTCGGCCATCCGGGTCGGCTGGGCGCTGGACAGTAGGACAATGGCGGGGATCCCCAGCGCCAGCACCCGGATTGCAATCGCGAGTGACAGTTCCACCGAGTTCTGCGTGATCGCGGCCGGACCCCACGACCAGTAGACTGTCCCACCCGGGCGTGCGTAGAGCAGCATCGAGATGCCGGCCAGGGGGGCGGCCACCAGCAGCGGCCAGATCCGCCGGAGCAGTTGGCGCGGACCCCAGCCCACCAGGGGCAGCAACCCAGCTACCAAAGCCAGGGCGACCGCGGTGCTGAGCAGGTCCACGCTGAAGAACATCGGCACGGTCATCAGCGCCAAACCGACCAGCCGAAACAGCGGGTTGACCCGGTCCAGGATCCCGGCGCTGGGCGGGGGCGGCTCGACCCGGAGCTCCCGCTGCGGGTGGACCGTGACCACTTCCTGGCCGAGGACCTCCACCAGTTCCTCGTCGTGGGTGATGACGATGACCGAGGTGCCGGCCCGCACCGCGTCTTGCAGGAGGTGGACCAGGGCCAGCCAGGTGTTGCGGTCCTGGCCGAAGGTCGGCTCGTCCAGCAGCAGGATCGGTGGGTGCCCGATCAGCCCGGTCGCCACCGAGAGGCGGCGTTTCTCGCCGCCGGACAGGCTCTGCGGGTGGGCGTCGGCCAGGTCCCGCAGCCGCATTAGCGCCAGGAACTGGTCCACCCGGGCCGCCCGCTCCTCGGAGCTGAGGTCGGAGAACTGCAGCGACAGTTCCAGTTCTTCGCGGACGGTGTGGCGCAGGAACTGGTAGGACGGCTCCTGAAACACCATCTGGACGTGGCCGGCACTCGTGACCGAGCCGGCCAGCGGCGCCAGCAGCCCCGCCAGGGTCAGGGCAAGCGTGGTCTTACCCGCGCCGTTGGCCCCCACCAGGCAGGTGCTGATGCCCGCCCCCAAATCCAGCTGGGCGTGGACCGAGATCGGTTCCCCCGCCTCGTACCCCACCGTTAGATCGGTGGCCTGCAGGCAGGTTCCCGTCCGCTCGCCCACCAGGCGCTGAACCGGTAGTTCCACGCCGGGCACCCAAATGCCCGCGGCCAGGAGCTGGTCGCGGTAGGCGGTCAGGACTTCGCCGGGTTCGCCGTCGGCCAGGATCCCGGTCGGGCTGAGGACAACGATCCGGTCGACCAGGTCCACCCAGGTGGCGACCCGGTGTTCGATGATGATCAGGGTGGTGTCCGAGCCGGTCAGGGCGCTTGCCACGGAGGCGCGGACTTCCCGCACCCCGGCCGGGTCCAGGTTTGAGGTCGGCTCGTCCAGCAGCAGGACCCCCGGCTCCATCGCGAGGGCCGAAGCGAGGGCCAGGCGCTGCTTTTCCCCGCCGGACAGCTGGTGGGTGGGGTGGTCGAGGGGCACGTCCAGCCCCACTTGGGCCAGGGCCTGTTCCACTCGCGGCCAGATCTGTTCCGGGGAAACACCGAGGTTTTCCAGGCCGAAAGCGACCTCGTCCCCCACCTGTTCCATCACGACCTGCGAGTCGGGGTCCTGCTGCACGAGCGCCACCTCACCGCGGACCGGGCCCGAGCTGGTGGGCACCCCGCCCAGGGTAAAGGCGCCGCGCTCCTCCCCGTCCTCACCGGAGAGGAGCCCGGCCATCCCGGCCAGGACCGTGGATTTGCCCGAGCCGGACGCCCCGAGCAGCAGCACGCGCTGACCTGGCGGAATCTGCAGGGTCAGGTCTTCGACCGCCCAGGCTTCCCGGCCGGCGTAGCGCCAGGACCAGCCGTGGGCGGCCAAAGTGAGTGCTTTAGAGAGCGAAACCTCCGTGTTCACGTTAGACGCGCCGCCGCAGTTCCCGCCCGGAGGCGAAGCGGTCCAGGACCCCGGTTTGGGCCAGTGCGCGGGTCAGCACCCAGGCCAACAGCCCCGCCAGGACGATGCCGGACAGGGACGAGGTGGTCCAGTAGGTGAAGAGTCGAATCGGCGCGTAGGCGATGTTGGGGGTGGAGCCGACGAACAGTTCCAGGATCATGGCACCGGTGGCGGCGCCCAGGCCGGACAGGGCGGCCACGCCCGCGCCGAAGCGCCGGTACAGGAACAGGGCGAAAATGAGTTCGGCCCCCAGCCCCTGCGCGATCCCGGAGAAGAGCGTCTCAATTGCCCACTGTGATCCCAGGGCCATCGAGACGGTGGCGGCCACCACCTCGACAAAGAGAGCGGCTCCCGGCTTCCGGATGATTAGCCCGCCAAGCGGACCGCCCAGATACCAGATTCCGTTCACCAGGCCGCCCAGGCCCGCGGTGAACACGTCCAGGCTGGTGAAAGCCAGGTAGCCGATCTGATTCCAAATGATGAAGATGATGCCGGTTGCCACCCCGAGCACCGCTGCTGTTACCAGGTCTACAACGCGCCAGCCAGATTGCTTGGTCATATTCATGTCCTTCCCGAATAGGCGTCGCGTGTACACGGGAAAGAAAACAAGTGTCCGTTCCTCCGCCGGTATTAACCGGATCAGGTTCTACGGTCGAGGGCACCTTACCCTCTCTCAACCCCGCTAGGGGTCCCCGTGGCACGCCCTTAGTGTAGCCCACGGGTCGGGAAGCGGCACCCGGGGTTCAGGGAGGGGCGGACGACCTCAGTTTTGGATTGGACGCAGCTCTGAGCTGGCCAGTTTGAACTCAACCTCCAATTCGACGGTGGCGTCCAGGGGCAGGGCGGCCACCCCGACGGCAGATCGGATGTGGGAAGTGCCAAACAGGACCTGGAACAGCTCCGACGCCCCGTCGACCACCTGCGGTTGCCCGTAGAAATCCGGGGTCGAAGAGACAAATCCTGTCACTTTGATCACACTCTCGATCAGCTCAAGGCCCCCGGCTGCCTCGGCTGCGGCCGCCAGGGCGTTCAGGGCCGCCTGGCGCGCAGCCACCTGGGCTGAGCTGAGCTCGACGTTGGGGGAACCGCAAGCGCCGGTCGACACCAGCACTCCGTCCTGAAATGGCAACTGCCCTGACGTGCGGACTTTTCCGTCGTCGACCAGGGCGGGAATATAGGCGGCCACCGGGGCAGCCACCGGTGGCAGAGTCAGATTCAGCTCGGCTAGGCGTTCACTTGCAGACATTTTTACCTCCGGTTTTAGTTTGGGTCCAAAGTCCCATTTCCAGTGTATGACCGGGATTACCTTCCGGTCCAGATCAGGCTGTTATTAGCGGCCAAATCCCGATAATCTAGGCATGGACACGGTCTTGGCTGACGGCAGTGGAGCACGGCCAAGAAGCGTCAATTAAACCTACCGGGATAAAGGAGCAGTCAATGACGTCGCAGCAGAGCGAGGCGGGTCACGCCGCTATTGCCCAGGGCCGGACCGCCCTCGGGATTGAGTTGGGATCCACCCGGATCAAAGCGGTGCTGATTGACGAGGCGGGGGTGCCTCTGGCCACCGGCGGCTACGGCTGGAACAACACCCTGGTCGACGGCTTGTGGACCTACCCGTGGGACTCCGTCTGGGAGGGGCTGCGCGGCGCCTACGCCGACCTGGTGGCCGACGTCCGCCAGCGCTACGACCTGGAGTTGACCACGGTTGGCTCGCTGGCAATCTCGGCGATGATGCACGGCTACGTGCCGCTGGATGAGGCGGGCGAGCCGGTGGCCGGGTTCCGCACCTGGCGCAACACCAACACGGCGGCGGCCTCGACGGAGCTGAGCGAACTGTTCCAGGTGAACATCCCGCACCGCTGGTCGATCGCCCACCTGTACCAGGCGGTCCTGGACGGGGAGGACCACCTGTCCCGCCTGGCCCACATCACCACCCTGTCCGGGCTGGTGCACCTGCGCCTCAGCGGCCAGTTTGTCCTCGGGGTGGGGGACGCCTCCGGCATGTTCCCGATCGATTCGGAGGCCGGGGACTACGACCGGACCCGGTTGGCCCAGTTTGCCGAGGTGGCCGGGGCTCGCGGGTGGAACTGGGACGTCGATCAGCTGTTGCCGCGAGTGCTGGTGGCCGGGCAGGAAGCCGGGCGCCTGACCGAGGAGGGTGCCGCCCTGCTGGATCCCACCGGGAAGCTTCAGCCCGGGATTGTGATGGCACCGCCGGAGGGGGACGCCGGAACCGGAATGGTGGCGACCAACGCCCTGGCCCCCCGGACCGGGAACGTCTCGGCCGGGACTTCGATCTTCGCCATGGTGGTGCTGGAACGGACGATGGCCGGGTACTTCCCCGAGATTGACCCGGTCACCACCCCGGAGGGGTTGGCGGTGGCCATGGTCCACTCGAACAACGGCACCTCCGAACTGGACCAGTGGGTGGGCGTGTTTGCCGAGTTTGCCCGCAGTGCCGGGCAGGAGCTGGAGCTGGGGCAGGTGTACCAGATCCTCTACCAGCAGGCCTTGACGGGGGCTCCCGACGCCGGCGGATTGCTGGCCTACAACCTCCTGTCCGGGGAGCCGATCGTGAACCTGGAGGAGGGGCGCCCGCTCTACGTCCGCTCGCGGGGGGAGAGCCTGACGCTGGCGAACTTCATCCGGGCGCAGTTGCTGTCCGTCTTTGGCACCTTGCGGTTGGGAATGGAAATCCTGGCCGACCAGGGGGTGGAAGTGGAGTTGCTGCGCGCCCACGGGGGGTTGTTTAAGACGGCCGGGGTGGCCCAGCGACTGATGGCGGGCGCACTGCAGGCCGAGGTGGAGGTGGGTTCCGGGGCGGGTGAGGGCGGCGCTTGGGGGGCCGCTCTGCTGGCTCTCTATCGGGCCCAGGGTGAGGGGAAACTGCTCCGCGACTTTGTCGCCGAACGGATTTTCGCCGACGCCGAAGCCGTTCGGGTGGCGCCGGACCCGGATGATGTGGCCGGGTTTGAGCAGTTCATGGACCGGTACCGTCGAGGGCTGCCGGTGGTGGCGGCCGCGGTCGACTGCGTCGACTAGGACGCTGAGCGGACCGGCTAGGTTAAACGACAATGAGGGGCACCCTGCGGGGTGCCCCTCACCGGTTTTAAGGACTAGTCCTGCTTGACGGCTTCGATCTCCAGGTTGATGGCGATCTTGTCGCTGACCAGCACGCCGCCCGCCTCAAGGGCAGCGTTCCAGGTCAGGCCGAAGGACTTCCGTGAAATGGTGGTGGTGGCCACGAAGGCAATCCGCTGCACGCCGAACGGGTCGGTGGCGGCTCCCTCGAAGGTGGCGGCCAGTTCGACCGGCTGGGTGACGCCGTGAATGGTCAGGTTCCCGAACAGCGTGAACTCTTCCAGGGTTCCCTCCACCTTGGTGGACTCGAAGGTCCAGGTGGGGAACTGCTCGACCTCGAAGAAGTCGGCGCTGCGCAGGTGGTTGTCACGGTCGCTGTTGTTGGTGTCCACCGAAGCGGCCTCGATGGTGCCGTGGGTGGAGGCGCCCTCGATCGAGTTCTCGTTGGGCAGGTCGATTTCGCCTTCGAATACACCGAAGTGGCCGCGGGTCCGGCCGATGCCGGCGTGGCGAACGGTGAATCCGACGGTCGAGTGGGCGGCGTCAACTACGTAGCGGGTCATACAGGCTCCTAAATATTTCAAACTGCAATTATTGACGGTTCAAGTATAAGATGGGGACGTTGGTCCCGCAAGCGAGGGCTTCGCTCGGTCGGTGGGACTGCTCACAGGCTCGCACTCCCTGGACGAGACTGGGAAAAGGGGCGGTTCGCTTGCGGGGCCAACTATTGACGATTCAACTATCTACGGAGGACAATGGTCCTGCTGCGAATGGTTGGCAGTAAAATGTGTGAGACCTCACACGGACAGAGCTTGTGAGCCTGATCGCAGTCGTTGGAGGGAAGAAATGAAAGTGGATCAGCAGAACCGGGCGGCGGTCGACGCGCCGGAACGCCCGAGTTCGGGTGGATGTCCGGCCGCGCTTCCCCGTCCGCTCAACGGCGAAGAGATGGCTGCCTGGGAAGCACTTCGGGGCGTCTCGCTGGGCCTCAGCGACCTATTGTCAGAGGATTTGGCCTCCTATACCGACCTGTCCCTGAGCGAGTACGACGTCCTCATGCGCCTGGCCGATGCGCCCGAGCGTCGAATGCGAATGGCCGCATTGGCCAAGGAAAGTCACCTGTCGCCCTCGCGCCTGTCCCACATGGTTGAGCGCTTTGAGAAGCGGGGTTTGGCCGCGCGCTCAATGTGTCCCAAAGACCGGCGGGGAATTGAATGCGTCCTGACCGATGCCGGGGTGGAACTGCTTAGTTCCAGTGCCGAGCAGCATTTCGCTATGGTGCGCCAGCGGGTCCTCTCCCACTACACCCAAGAGGAACTGGGTCAGTTGAGCGCACTGCTGGACCGGCTGGCTCACCGATCTGAAGAGTAAATGGTGTGCGGCGACTCTATTCCCGCCGCGTGACAACTGGTCTACACTAGAGCATGTAGTTTCAAGTTTCATTGCAGTGCTATGCGGTTCCTCCGGTGGTATGCAACGGACAAGAGTACTGCCCGTTCCCAAAACCGGGAATGGCCACCTATTGCAGAGGAATGCACAGTAATGACCACTGGCGTTGTCAAATGGTTCAACTCCGAAAAGGGCTACGGCTTCATCACCCCGGATGACGGGTCCGATGATGTGTTCGCCCACTACTCGAACATCCAGTCCAACGGTTTCCGTTCTCTCGATGAGGGCGAAAAGGTTGAGTTCGAAATCACCACCGGCCCCAAGGGCCTGCAGGCTTCGGAGATTGTTCGTCTCAACGGCTAATTAGCTCGCTGTAGACATCGCGAAGTGCCTCGGATCTCGGTCCGGGGCGCTTTTGCATAGAAAAGAGAGAAAACGAATGGCATTCTTTGATCTGCCCCTGTCCGAACTGGAAACGTATCGGCCCGCCGCCAATGAGCCGGCCGACTTTGATCGTTTCTGGAGCCAGACCCTGGCGGAGCACCCGTTTGACTCTTCGACGCTGACCTTCACCCCCGCCGCGCCGTACCTGCGCAGTGTCGCCGCCTACGACGTCACCTTTCGCGGTTTTGGGGGTCAGCCGATCCACGCCTGGTACCTGCAGCCGGTAGGCGGCCCGGAGCCGTGGGCCACGGTGGTGGATTTTCCCGGCTACGGCGGTGGGCGGGACCTGCCCGGAGAGCACCTGGAGTGGGTGGCCGCCGGTTACAACTACCTGCGGGTGGATGTTCGGGGCCAGGGCGGAAACTGGGGGTCCGGGGGCAGCACCGACGATCCGGGGCCGGCCGGCCGCGGACACCCGGGGTTCATGACCCGGGGGATCGAGTCGCCCGAAACCTACTTTTACCGCCGTGCTTTCGTCGATGCCCACCACGCGATCGAAGCTGCCGCCTGCCTGCCGGGAGCGGGACGAATAGTTGCCGCCGGCGGATCCCAAGGCGGGGCGCTGACCATTGCAGCCACCGCGCTGAACCCGCGGGTCTGGGCGGCCCTGCCCGACGTGCCGTTCCTGAGTTGCTTCCCCCGCGCGGTTGGGCTGACCAACGCGTTCCCGTACCAGGAGATCGTCGAGTACCTGTCGGTGAATCGCGACCGGGTTGAGCAGACGTTTGCCACCCTGGCCTACTTCGACACGGTCAACTTGGGGGCCCGGGCCACGGCTCCGGCCCTGTTCTCGGTGGGTCTGATGGACGAGGTGACCCCACCTTCGACCGTATTCGCGGCCAAGAACAGCTACGGTGGGCCGGCCGAAATCAAGGTCTACCCGTTCAACGGACACGAGGGCGGAGGCGGACACCAGGTCCGGGCCCAGATGGAGTGGCTAGCCGAGCGGCGCGGTTGATTCGCCCTGCACCAGGGCGGTCGACAACTCGATCCGACTGGGCAGGGAGGACTGGTCCAGCACCATCCGGGTGGCGGTCGCCGCCATCTCTTTCAGCGGCTGGTTGACGGTGGTCAAAGTGGGCGAGATCCAACTGGCCAGGGGAACGTTGTCGTATCCCACCAGGGACAGATCTTCGGGCACGCTCAGGTTTAACTCGCGCGCGGCTCGCAGGACGCCGAGCGCCTGGTAGTCCGAGCCGGCGAAGATCGCGGTCGGACGATCCGGCCGTGACAGCAGTTCCATCCCGTAGCGGTAGCCGCCGTCCAGGGCGAAGTCACCCCAGCGCAGCAGCGCCGGATCCCATTCCAGGCCGGCCGCCTCGTGGGCACTGCGGTAGCCCGACACCCGGGCCCGCGAACAGAGGTATTCCTGCGGCCCGGAGATGATCCCGATCCGCTCGTGGCCCAGGTCCAGCAGGTGCTGGGTGGCCACCAGGCCCCCGTGCCAGTTGTTCGAGCCCACCGTGGGCATGGTCGGGCCGACCTCGCCGTAGGTGTCGACCAGGACGAAGGGGATGTTTCGCGACTGGAGGCGGCGCTGCTGCTCGACGTCGATTTCGGTCAGCACCAGGATCACCCCGACGGGCTTGCGCTCCAACACGCCGTCGACCCAGCCGCTGCCGGGCTGGTGGCTGCCGCTCAGTCCGGTCAGGACGACCGACAGGTCTTCGGCTTCGGCCGCGGTCTGCACCCCCTGGATCACTTCCAGCGCCCAGGGGCTCTCGATCGTGTGCATGACCAGTTCGACGACGGACGAGGTGGAGCGGCCCGAGCCCCGCCGCTGGTAGTTGGCAGCCTTGAGGGCGGCCTCGACCCGGTTGCGGGTCGCGGGGGCGACGTCGGGGCGTCCGTTCAGCACCTTCGACACGGTGGGAACTGAGACGCCCAGTGATTCGGCAATGCTGGCGATGGTGGCCATGGTGCTCCTCGATCTGATAGCTGCTCCGATAGTATCGGGACGGACCTGGGTTGGCCATCGACTTGCGGCGCAAACCCTGTGAACTGGCACTCTTGCGGGGCTCGATCCTCACGATTGAGCCCGGAACTAGGCGGGAACTTGATTCCGACACCTTTCCGAAAACTTTCGAAACGACAATGGTAGAGGGTGGCCGAGCCGGCGGGGACCGGCTCGGGGAGGCGAGTCAGGTCGCCAAAGCTGGGCAACGAGGCCCAGAGTGCTCCCGGAGTGCGCAGCAGATCTCTCGATGTCGAGGCGGATTTGGGCCGCGATCCCGCCGGTGCTCGACCCGGTCAAACTGCGATAGCCGATCCGATAATATCGGAGTGTGACTTGACTAGAAACTGACCCTGACCAGGCCTTTGTAACCATTTCGTTACCTTAATGGACTAAAGATGCTTGACCTGGCCGGACCTAGTCGCTAGGTTAGACCCAACGATGTCGGATAAGTTTCCGATAGTTTCGATGACGAAACCGCCCGACTCGTTCCAGATCAGAGCCGACTGTCCACCAGTGTCCAGCTGTGAAGAAAGCGAGTAGCACAAATGAAGCGACAAACGAGAGCAACGATGCTCGCCGCGACCTCGGCCGCCGCGATGCTCGTCCTAGCTGCCTGTGGTTCGGGAGGTGACTCGGCCCCCTCGGGTGATGGCGGGTCTGCCTCCGGCGAAACCAAGAACGTCACCATGACCTTCTGGCACAACTCCACCACCGGTGAAGGCAAAGAATATTGGGAAAACACCGTCGCGGCCTTCGAAGAGGCCAACCCGGGTGTGAAGATTGAAATTCAGGCCATCCAGAACGAAGACATGGACGGCAAGCTGCAAAACGCGCTCCAGGCCGGGGACGCCCCCGACATCTTCATGGCTCGCGGTGGCGGCAAGCTGGCCGACGTGGTTCACGCCGGTCAGGTGATGGACCTGACCGACAAGATTTCGGCCGAAACCAAGGCTGCGGTGGGGGATGCTGCCCTCCAGGCCTTCAGTGTTGACGGCGCCGTCTACGGCATGCCGGTGGCTATTCTTCCCGGCGGGATTTTCTACGCCGAAGACCTGTTCAACGACGCCGGGATCACCGAGACCCCGACCACCGTGCCCGACCTGGAAGCGGCAGTTGAGAAGCTGCGCGCCACCGGGGTCGAACCGATCGCCCTGGGTGGGAAGGACGCCTGGCCGGCCGCCCACTGGTTCTACTTCTTCGCCCTGCGCGAGTGCCCCCGCGAGGTGTTCGACACCGACGGTGCCGCCCGTGAGCTGACCAACGAGTGCTGGACCACCGCGGCCCAGGACCTGCAGGCCTTCGCCGCCACCAAGCCCTTCAACGAGGGCTTCCTGACCACTCCCGCCCAGCAGGGGGCCGGCTCCTCCGCGGGCCTGGTTGCCAACCACAAGGCGGCCATGGAACTGATGGGTGCCTGGAACGTCGGCGTGATCAAGGACCTGACCCCGGACCAGCAGGCGCTGGCCGACCTGCGCTGGTTCCCGTTCCCCGAAGTTGAGGGAGGCAAGGGTGAGCCCGGCGCCATGATGGGTGGCGTCGACGGCTACTCCTGCTACGTGGATGCGCCCGCAGAGTGCGTCGACTTCCTGAACTTCTTCATGGGACAGAAATACCAGGAAGAGTACGCTCAGGCCTTCGCCACCCTGCCCGCCAGCAAGGACGCGCAGGGCGTGATCGAGGATCCGGCCATGAAGCAGATCCTGGAGGCCTACAACGAGGCTCCCTACGTGATCGTTTGGCTGGACACCATGCTCGGACAGAACGTCGGCAACGCGGTCAACGCGGCCGTGGTCGACATGCTGGCCGGCAACCTGGATCCCGCTCAGTTGACCCAGCGAGTCAACGACGCAGCCGCCAAGGGCTGAGCCTAGCCGGATCAAATGACAATGTCCCAGCAGCTAGCTCCCGCAGTGACTGCCCGGACCGGTGGACCGGACGTCGGGACTCCCGCACAGGAGTCCCGGCGCCGGTCCCGCCCTTCCACCCGGACCAGGTTGGAGATCGCAGTCCTCCTTGGCCCGGCAGTCCTCCTCTTCCTCACCTTCGTCATCTTCCCGGTCTTCATGGCCGCCTACTACGGGTTCTTCCGGTGGAACGGATTTGGCCCGGCGACGGACTTCATCGGTCTGCAGAACTACCGGGTGATCCTGACCGACCCGACCTTCCTGAACGCCCTCAAGCACAACCTGTTCATCGTGGTGCTGTCCCTGGTGTTCCAGGGCCCAATTGCCCTGGCCCTGGCGCTGCTGATGAACCGGAAAATGCGCGGACAGACCGCCATCCGGGTCCTCATCTTCGTGCCCTACGTTATTTCTGAAGCGATCGTGGGCGTGGGCTGGAGCCTGATTCTGTCCACCAACGGCGCCCTAAACGGGTTCCTGGCCAACATGGGCCTCGAAAGTTGGGCCCGCGACTGGCTCGCCAACCCGAACTATGCGATTTGGTCGCTGATGGTGATCCTGACCTGGAAGTACGTCGGCTTTGCCGTCGTCCTCTTCCTGGCCGGCCTGCAGGGAATCCCGACGGAACTGTACGAGGCGGCCGCCATTGACGGCGCCACCTTCTGGCAGACCCAGCGTCGGATCACCCTGCCCCTGCTCGGCCCCACCATCCGGATCTGGGCGTTCCTCTCGATCATCGGATCACTGCAACTGTTCGACCTGGTCTACATCATCTGGGGTCAGTACATTGCGGATACCGCCGGGGTCTCGACCATGGCCTGGTACATGGCCCTCAACGGTCGCCTCTCCGGCAACTACGGGTTCGGTAACGCCGTCGCCGTCGTCATGTTCATCATCTCCCTGATCATCGCCCTGGTTTACCAGCGCTTTGTCCTCAGCCGGGACACCGAAGGTGCCCTGACCGGGAACTCGGGGGACACCCGCCACCGAAAGCGAGGCCGCAAATGAGTGCTGCGACTGTCCGCTCGAACCGGGCCACACCCCTTTGGGGACACGGACGCTGGCCCAACTTCGGGGTCTACGCCCTGGCGCTGATCATCGTCTCCGCGGTGATCGCCCCGGTCCTGTACCTGGTGGTCGGCGGGTTCCGAACCAACTCTCAGATCACGGTTGACCCGGCCGGGTGGCCAAACCCGTGGCAGGTGGAAAACTACCGAGCGGTGCTCAGCTCGGGCACCTTCTGGGTGCAGATGGGCAACTCGCTGGTGGTCGCCATCGCCACCACGCTGCTGGTGGTGGTCCTGGGCCTGATGGCTTCCTACGCGCTGGCGGCCTACCGTTTCCGCAGCTCCGGGTTCTTCTACACCCTGTTCACCGCGGGCCTGATGTTCCCGCTGACGGTGGCGATCACCCCGCTGTACATCCTGCTGATGAAGATGCACCTGACCAACAACCTGGTTGGGGTGATTCTGCCGCAGGTGGCGTTCGCACTACCGATGACCGTCATCATTCTGGTTCCGTTCCTGCGCGCGATTCCGGCTGAGATTCGCGAGGCGGCCGAAATTGACGGGTGCTCCCGCCTCGGCTTCTTCTGGCGGATGCTGATTCCACTGGCCATGCCCGGGGTGATCACCACCGGCATCCTGGCCTTCGTCAACAGCTGGAACAGCTACATGTTGCCGCTGTTCCTGCTGAGCGATTCCAAGAAGTTCACCATCCCGCTCGGGGTGGCCAACTTCGCCTCTGAGTACTCGGTCGATACGGCCCGCGTGCTCGCCTTCACCTCCCTGGCCATGCTGCCAGCCCTGATTTTCTTCTCCCTGTTCCAACGGCGAATTGTGGGTGGGCTGGCCGGAGCGGTCAAGGGCTGATTTACCACTACGAATGGAGTAGCAGTGTCCGTTGATTCTGCCGTGCCCGCGGCATCCCCTCGGGTCCAATCCCTGCTGGCCGCTCTCACCCTGGAAGAGAAAGTCGCGCAGCTGGTCAGCTACTGGCTGGACCAGCCCGACGACGGGGTCGCGCCCCTGCAGGAGGACATGGTTAGTGCCGACGAGTACACCCGCGTGTCGGAGCACGGCCTCGGGCACCTGACCCGGGTTTACGGCACGATTCCGGTGGATCCGGTCGATCGGGCCCGGTGGCTGTGGGGAGAGCAGGAACGGATCCGGGCGGCCTCCGGACACGGAATCGGAGCGGTGGTGCACGAAGAGTGCCTGACCGGCCTGGCCGCGTGGCAGGCCACCACCTTCCCCACCCCGCTCGCCTGGGGCGCCTCCTTTGACCCGGAGTTGGTCGAGGAGATGGCGGCTCGGATCGGGCAGGACATGCGGGCTCTGGGCGTGCACCAGGGACTGGCTCCCGTGCTCGATGTGATCCGGGACCCGCGCTGGGGGCGAACCGAGGAAGCCATCGCCGAGGACCCGTACCTGGTGGGCACGATCGGGACCGCCTACGTCCGGGGCCTGCAGGGGGCCGGGGTCGACGCCACCCTGAAGCACTTCCTGGGCTACTCTGCCTCCGCCTCCGGGCGAAACCACGGACCGGTTCACGCCGGACCGCGCGAACTGCGTGACATTTTGCTGCCCCCGTTTGAGATGGCGCTGCGCGACGGGCACGCCCGGTCGGTGATGAACTCCTACACCGACATCGACGGCGTTCCGGTGGCTGCGGACCCGCACATCCTGACCGATCTGCTCCGGGGTGAGCTGGAGTTCGACGGCCCGGTGGTGGCCGACTACTACGCGGTGGCCTTCCTAGAGCTGATGCATCGGGTGGCCGCGGATCGCGAAGACGCTGCCCGCCAGGCCCTGACGGCCGGGATCGACGTGGAGCTTCCGACCGCGGACGTCTACCCGCTGCTGGTGGAGGCGGTTCGCCGCGGCGCCCTGCCCGAACACCTGGTGGACCGGGCGGTGGTGCGGGTCCTGACCCAGAAGGAACGCCTGGGCCTGCTGGACCCCGCGACCGATCTGCCCCCGGAAACGATCGACCTGGACAGTGCTCCGAACCGGCAGGTGGCCCGCCAACTGGCGGCCGAGTCGCTGGTGCTGGTGGCCAACAACGGGATCCTGCCGCTGGCGGCCCCGGGGCGGATCGCCCTAATCGGGCCGAACTCCGACTCGCACGAGCCGCTGATGGGCTGCTACTCCTTCACCAACCACGTGTTGGCTCACCACCCGGAAGTGGACCCCCACCTGCGGATCCCCACCCTGCGGGAAGCTCTCAGTGAGCGATTCCCAGAGGCGCGACTAGAGGTGGCCGAGGGGTGCCCGCCGGAGGGCGACTCGCCCGCCATCACCGCCCAAATCGCGGCGGCCGCCGAGCTGGCCCGGGAGGCCGACGTGATCGTCGCGGCGGTCGGGGACCGCTCCGGACTTTTTGGGCGCGGCACGGTGGGCGAGGGTAACGACGTCCACAGCCTGAACCTGCCCGGCCGCCAGCGAGACCTGGTGGAGGCCCTGGTTCGCACCGGCAAGCCGGTGGTGCTGGTGCTGCTGACCGGACGCCCCTACGCCCTTGACTGGGCGCTGGCCGGTAGTGACGGGGAGCTCCCAGAGTCGGCTCCGGCCGCGGTCGTGCAGGCCTTCTTCCCCGGTGAGGAGGGCGCGCCCGCCATCGCCGATCTGCTGGCCGGGGTGATCAACCCGTCCGGCCGCCTGCCCGTCTCCCTTCCCCGCGCCGCCGGCGCGCAGCCCTACACCTACCTGCATCCGGTGCTGGGGGGACCGACCGGCGTCTCCGCGGTCGATCCGACCCCCGTTCGGCCCTTTGGCTTCGGGCTCAGCTACTCGGAGTTCACCCACACCGACCTGCGGGTTCCCGCCCAGGTGCAGGCCGGGGCGCCCTTCACCGCCCAGGTGACCGTCACCAATGTCAGCGCGCGCGATGGCGTCGACGTGGTCCAGCTGTACGGGCAGGACCTGGTGGCCAGCGTGACTCGTCCGGTGGCCCAACTCCTCGCCTACCAGCGGGTGGAGGTCCCGGCGGGACAGTCCCGGACGGTCACGTTCACCGTGCCCGCCACCAGGCTGGCCTTTACCGGGCGCGACCTGCAGCGAATTGTCGAGCCGGGCACGGTGGACCTGTGGGTCGGCTCGGACTGCACCCGGCGCGAAACGGAAGCGCAGATTGAACTGACCGGCGAGGTCTACCGGGTGACCGGGGCCGATCCGCGCCTGGCCACCGCCACCGTCTCGGAGGGGGAACTGTGAGCGCTCAACCCGGGTCGCGCGTGCCGATCGTCAGCGGCTGGCATCCCGACCCGACCATCTGCCGGGTGGGGTCGCGCTACTACCTGGCCCACTCGTCCTTCGAGCTGTTCCCCGGGGTTCCGCTGTGGGTGAGTGAGGACCTGGTGCACTGGGAGCAACTAGGCAACGCTCTGACCCGCCCGGCTCAGTTCACCCCGGGCAGTTCGGCCCCGAACCGCGGGGTGTACGCCCCGACCCTGCGCCACCACGACGGCAGGTTCTGGCTGATCACCACCAACGTGGACGGGCCCGGCCAGCTGGCCTACCATGCCACCGACCCGGCCGGCCCCTGGTCGGATCCGATCCGGCTTTACGGGCTGGAGGGGATTGACCCGGACCTGGCCTGGGATGAAGACGGCACCTGTTATCTGACAGCCTGCACGTCTGCCCCCGGTCGCTACGAGATTTCTCAGGCGCGGGTGGACCTGCACGCGGAACAACTGCTGGAGGAGCCGCGGGTAATTTGGCGGGGGACCGGCCTGCAGTGGCCCGAAGGCCCCCACCTGTATCGGATTGGGTCCTGGTGGTACCTGCTGATTGCCGAGGGTGGGACCGAGCGCGGCCACGTGATCTCGGTGGCGCGAGCCGCCCGCCCGGACGGCCCGTTTACCGGCCACCCGCAGAACCCAATTTTCTCTCACCGCTCTACCGACCATCCTGTTCATTCGGTGGGCCACGGCGACCTGGTGCAGACCCCGGCCGGGGACTGGGCGATGGTTTACCTGGGTTCACGCCCGCGCGGCTACCTGCCCGGTCACCACGTGCTGGGGCGGGAAACCTTCCTGGCGGGAATCGACTGGGTGGACGACTGGCCGGTGGTGGTTCAGGACCGGTTCCAGCTGAGCGCTCCCGATCACTCGTTTACCGCTCGTTTTTCCGAGGGGAAGTGGCCTAGTCATCCGCGGTGGGTTTCCCCGGGGTTGGCCTTGGCCGACGTGGCCCGTGCGGAGGAAGCGGGCCTGGTGCTGGCCTCAGGCGAGGCTGAAAATGGGGCTCCCTCCGGGCTGGGTTTCCGGGTCCGCGACCTGCGCTGGACGGCGGAGGCGGACGTGCTGGCGAGCGAGTCGGCTGCCCTGCGCGTGCGGATGGACGAGCGGCACTGGGCTGAGGTTCGGGTGGCCGAGGGCCGGGTGGAAGCCCGACTGCAGGTGGGGCCGGCGGAGAAGACTGCCAGCGAGGCAATCCAGGGTGAGCGGCTGACCTTGATTTTGCGAGCGGTCGACTCGCTCACCGACGGACCGGACGACCTGGTCCTGGCGCTGCGAGATGAGGCCGGGGAGCGCGAGCTGCTGCAGGTGGATGGGCGCTATCTGTCCACCGAAACGGCGGGTGGGTTTGGGGGTCGGCTGCTGCTGGTGCACGCCACCGCCGGCCCCAGCCACCTGATGGAACTGCGGTATCAGAGCCAGGAGTGAGGTGAGGGTCACTCCCGGGACCGGGACTGGCAGTCAGGGCGCCAGATAGAGGGTTTTGCGCGCAAAAGTGCGCCCAGAGTGCCCTGCGGCCACCGTCAATCTGTCCTTGTCATTTGGCAGTAGCATTTGACCATGCAAAAACCGACCATTGGCTGGGAAGAGACCGCGAAGCAGTGCGTGGCGGCAGTAAAGGGTGGGACTAGTCTCGTTGTGGCCGGTCCGCACTACAGTGGAAGGACCGCCCTGCTGGAGTTGGTGGCTACTCTCCTCCAGGAAGAGGGGTGGCACACCCTGACGATTACCGGCTCTGCCAAACTGAAGGCGGTCCCACTCGGACATTTGCAGGCGTCTCTGCCCACTACTCGGCACTCTGGGGGCCGGGCAGCGATTGCCCAGGTGGCACAGGAGTTGCGCGAGGTACTAGACAATAGGCCGTTAGTCGTAATTGTGGACAATATTGAACACCTGGATGACGCTTCCTGGGGACTGTTGCAGTCAACCGCTACCGCTCACGGAGTTCCCCTTTTGGCCTCACGGGGATTGTCCCAACCAGACGCCGGGATGTCTGGGTTCGGCGCAGAAGTTAGGCTGACTCCGTGGCGCTTACCCTACGTGGAGCTGGCATTAGCCACGCGGCTGCAATTGACATTTCGCTCCGACACGGTCAGCCGTATCTTTTCAAAGAGTGGCGGCCTGGTTGGGTTGGCCTGTGCCATGACGGAAACCGCCATTCTGGCAGGGGTAATTCGCCCGGATGAGAACGATATCTGGTTTGCCTCCGGAGAACTGCATCACCCGGCCATGATGCCCTTGGTGGAAGCGTATCTGTCCGAGTTGGATGAGCAGGACCGGTCTGCTTTGGAACAGGTTGCCCTGGTAGGGTTCACCGATCTTGACATCGTTACCCAAATGGTGCCGGTGGAAGCGTTGGCCCGCTTGGAGCAACGCGGACTCCTGGCGGTTACGCACAGTGAAGGACGCCACCTGGTGTCGGTGTTCCCTCCGCTCATTGCGGATGCAATCCAAATGAACCTTCCGTTCACTCGCCGCCTCAGCTTGACCAAGAACCTGCCCGAGGGTTTTGACGAGAGAAAGCTGACTGTCCCGAATCCCCCCGAAAGTTCCTCGCGCAATCCAGTAACGGCAGCAACGGGAGCCCGGCTTTTCCAAGAACGCTTGAAGGCTCGAGTGGCTGCGGCCCGCCTGGCTTGGTCCGCTGACCCGGGACTGGCCAATACCATCAGGTATATCGTGGCCATGCTGCCCACCCCCACCGAACACGACACCATTGACCGTTTGCTCACCAACACCGATCCCACTGACGGTAACCCTCATGACCGAGTTCGATTCAGCAAGCTTCAGGCCCAATGGATGGCGGTAAAACACCGGGACCTGGACGGTGCGCTCACACTCCTAGCTGACCGCCATGAGCCCGGCAATGTTTACTCTGGTCTACTAGATGTAATGGCTCTCCAGCTTGAGACGATGCTGCGCGCGGTGCCCGAGGACTTTGCCACTCGGCTGGAGCTGGACGAGTCGCTGCCACGGGAAGTCGTCGATGAGACTTTGGAAGCACAGGTGTTTGTGCTATTGACGTTGGGTCGGATTGCCGATGCTCGGTCTACCCTGACTCGCATCTCTTCAGACTGGCTCGACCAGGTGGACACTTCGGCCCATTGGCTGCACGGGATGGTGCTCCTGGCGGAGGGCCAGTTTCAAGAGGCCCAACGGTGGGCTCGCACTGCGATGGATGCTGCTTTTAGGGATCTGCACTATGACGCATTTTTCGATCACGGATACCTGCTGATTCTTTCGTGCGTCTTCCACGGCGCCTACGGTGAAGTATCTAAGGTGGCGTCGGAACTATTTGGAGTGGGTGAACCCAGTGTGCTGCGCCCAAACACAAACTTGGCGCTGCTGACGCTGAGTCTGATGATCGCAGTTCGGCGGGGCAACGTCGGAATTGCCGAGCGTGTTCTGGCCAGCGTGAACTCATTGCCGATGGCGATTGGTCCCTGCCTAGGACAGTCGCGAGCCATGGCGGTAGCTCAGTACGACGCTTTCAACGGAAACATGAACGAGGCAATCGAAGGGATCTGGCACGAGGGGGAGCGCAGCTGGGAGCGGGGGTTCCGCTTTGTCGCCTGCCAGCAGTTTCTCATGAGCGTGGAGATGAAGGCATTGCCGGCCCGGCTGGAGCGCGTGACAGAAGCCATGAGCCAGATCGACGGAGAGTTTTTGGCGAGCTTCTACGACTTCATCCTGGCGCGAGAGTCCCGCGATGCCGAACGCCTGGTCGAACTTGCTCCGCGGCTGGTTGCGGCCGGACGAACTTCGGTTGGAGCTGTGGCCCTGGAAGTGGCGAAAGAGATAGCCGAGAGTCGGGGACAACGCGACCTGGCAAGGCACGCTGGAGACCTGATGGAGGAGCTTTTTCCTAATCTGAAAGATTCCCCCAAAGAGGCACGCCGGTTCCGGAATGCAATTGTGGCTCTGAGCAAGCGCGAGTTGGAAATTGCTCGGATGATCGCGGAGGGCTTGACCAACCCGGAGATTGCCTCTCGGCTGGTGATCAGTGTGCGCACAGTGAAGAGTCACGTGAACCGCATTCTGAGAAAGACTGGGGCCGGTACCCGGCTAGACCTAATTGCTCTAATGAATGACGAGGATGGCCGGGGCAGATATTTCGCAGTCCTGGACGAGTAGGTTCTTCCCTCTAAGTTGGATTTTGTCCTCCACCTAGCACCAACTTTTTTTGCGGGGGGGGGGGGGGTAGCTGCACTTAACCCACGCCCGGCTCCACGCTAAATCGTTGGAAATATACGTACCTCTAGGGTTCGGCTTGGGACCATTGGCTCGCCGAAGTGTCCCCAACCCGAGTAGGTATCCTTTGAAGCGCTCGTTTGCGACAGTCTCGCTGGCCACCGCACTGATTTTGAGCAGTGCAGCGATGGTGCAAGCTGCCCCGGCCGCGCCGGTGGAGCCAGCTATCACTCAGGCACTGACCGGCCCTGATTCTCAGTCGGGGAAATCGTCGATTGGGGTGCACCAGCTGTTGTCGGCCATCGACCAGTCTGAGCTGATCGGGAGCAATGACCAAATAGAGCCAGAACAGGCCGGAACCGGCCCGGACGAGTTTCCGATGTCCGGAGCTGAGCCCGACCCAATGGAGGCACCAGTTGCGGACCCCGCAGAGTCTGTCGAGCTCGCCCAGAGTGAAGTTGAGGGTCCGGTTTCAACCCCGGTCGGGCGCGCTACCAATCCTCAAATTGGCGATTATTCCTGTCAGGTGCCCTCGGACGTGGTGCTGGACCAGCACTGGGGGCCGGTGCCCAACCAGCCCTATCAGGGCTTGTACCGGGGAACCAATCGTTCGAAGAACATTGTTATCGATCCGAACAAGCTCTACGCCACCTCAACAACCGTTCGGAACCATGATTCGCGCCCTGTGACTGAACTGTCCCCCTCCGACGCAACCGGTACCTTCCGCAGCACGCCGGCTGCAATTGGCAATATGACCGGCCCCAACTATTGGAGCGCTAGTTCATCCGATCTCACCACCATGGCCATTGACGGCGGGGCCAATGGTGCCCGGGTGGGCAAGTCCTACCTCTGGAGTTGGGCCGAGGCCAGCCTAACCGGGTCACCCGCCCTGGTTTCCAGTCTGCCCCCGATTGGAACGGCCAGATCCAACTCTATTTCTATCGCCGAGGTGCTCAACAACTCGGATGGTGCCCTCACCAACAATGTGCATCCCAATCGGATCTTCTTCGTCCCGAAACCCACCTCTAGCAGCTATCGGTACTGGTCGGGTGGCGAGGTGGACCAGCGCACCGGGTACCTTTACCTGACCTCCGGTGAGGACTCGACCTTAGGTAACACGTTTCGGATGATGATTTTCGATCCGGCAACTGGCAACTATGCCGAGTCCGGTGTGATGCAACCAAAGACCCCAGCCGATCACTCGCTGTTTAATGGCCGGTTCCCCGCCTCCGACATGGCAATTGACGGGAGGGGAGATGCCTACGTGTTGGTGGCAGACGTACCGACTCCCAATCCGGGCACCGGTGTCTCCCAGCAAACCACCTGGTTGGTGAAAGTTGAGTACCGACTGGGGGGAGGCTGGATCTATTCCGGAGTGATGCCTCTTTGGGGGAAAACCGGGTCAACCTACCAGCGGATCTACGGCACCAACACCTGGGGGATGGCGTTTTACGAGGGGAAACTCTATCTCTCAGGAGTAAACCAACCCGGCGTCGGTGGGGGGCAGGCCTACACCTTTGCGGCGGATCCCCTGACCGGGCTCACCACCATGGTCCCCGGGTCAGCAGGTGCTTCCATTTATGATTTAGCGTCGGCTCAGATGGCTGCCGTGTTGAACGGTACTGTTTACCGAGATCTGAATCGGAACGGCGCCCAGGATGCGAGCGAGCCCCCGCTAGCGGATCAAACAATCCAGTTGTACACCGCGGATGGGACCGTAGTGGGCCAACAGACTACGAACATGAGTGGCGAGTACTCTTTCCTGGTCCCTCCGCCCTCGTCCGATACCACCTACTATGTGCGGCTGGTGCAGCCGCAGGTGACGGTGGGAGCGACCGCGGTCAATGCCGTCCAAACCGGGATTACCTTCTCTACCCTGTGTGGGATCGACCGTGTCCAGGTGCAGTCCTACGGACAGAACCTGGCTCCATCGACCGCTCCGTCCCGCTCGGGATCCTACATTGATTATCCGAAGCAGACTCTGGGGGCCACCAACGGGTCGCAGATTTTGACCCCCTCACAGATGGTGCTGGCGGCCCAGTATCAGGTACAGGCCGGCAGCGATGATGTCACCACCGTAAATTTCGGGGTTAGCGTTGAGGGATCTTGGGGTGATGCGGGCTTCCGGTCGACGATTGCCCAGGATGGTCCACGCCACCTGAACGCGGTCAATGCGGGGGATGAACCCATGGTGTACCTGGGGGAGAACCCCGGATGGTATACCGATGGTGCCACTAACAACTCCCACTCGGCTACCGACGACGGGGTGAAAGCTGCCTGGCGAGGGGATGGCGATCCAGGTGACCCAGAGACCTGGGTGATGTTTGACCCGGAACAGCGCGTCTATGCTCTGGGCACCAACTACAGTTTCTACGCGACGGTACAGGGCGAGCGTGCAGCGAACTCTACCGTGCGGGCGTGGCTGCAAAATCGCAATACCTCCAGTTTCCCCTCCACAGTGACGGCCAGGGCGTCGGGTGGATCCGCAGAGCTGCGAGTAATGGTTCCGTCGACTCCAGCCCTCTCTTCAAGCCAGCACTATCTGCGAGTAAACGCCACCTCGTCTGGGAATCAGTTGGATACGGATCCGTTCAATAATCAACCCGGCAGTACCGGTCCCTACGCACCCGCGAAGGGATCGGCGGCCTCGCGTGCCAGCGACTGGGTTATTGATGGAGAAACTGAAGACTATCGACTGACGCTGGCGAATGCGGCCCTGCACCTTTCTGCCCAGGGGGCGCCGGGAACCTACGGGTTCACACTGACCAATGTGTCCTCCGCTGCTCCCAGCTCCACCTCCGTGACCGGGGTGATTCCTTCCGACGGCAGTTTGCAGTTTTTCAGCTCCCACGCCGTCAATAGCGTCTCTGCCATCACCAACATCACTTTGAGCCTCCCGGCTGGGGTCCGCGTAGTGGGAGCCGTTGAGCTATTGGATGTAAACGGCAATGTTGTGGGGGAAGCCAGCTACTCCCGAAACACGAACCAACTGTCGATTCCGACTTCGGTGTGGAGTACCGCTCGGGACTTGACCCTGCGCCTGACCACGGAAGTGGAACTGAAAGTGCAAGCAGTCAAAGAGGTGGCCACCAATGATTACGGCACAGGTACCAGCCCGGTGATCCCGGATCACTTCGAGATTGTTGCTACCGACACCGATGGGCAAGAAGTCATCCTCAACGGAGGGACCCCGATGGTACTGGATCGAGATCGAACCTACACCATTTCGGAAAGGGTGGCGCCGGGCGCCCCAGACCAGGCGAACTTCTACCTGGACGCAGGGCTGACCTGTACGGATGGATCTGGGGGCGCCCTGCCTGCGGGCATGTTTGATCCGGAGGCGCGGACCATTACCCCCGACAAGCTGACGCCGACGGTTAAATGCACCTGGCGGAACCAAGCCGCGGAGGCCACCCTGCTTCCGGCCCGAGTTGGAGGGACCAGTGCCGGCTCGGGTTGGCAACTGCAATTGCAGGCCGCGGAAGCCGCTTTCGATGCCAACCTGACCGAGACGGCCGCCAACAGCCTGATCCGTCCGGGGAAGTACGACCTGTCGGTGGGTTCGGTGCCGACTGGAACCCAGGTGGCCGGGGTAGAACGGCTGAACCTGGACGATCCCACCTGCGCCCCTTTGGCCGAGACCCTGACCAATATCCCACCTGACTGCTGGCTTCCGCTCAGCGGGACCGGACTGAACGGTCTGACCCTGGCGGCCGGAACCCACGAGGTGTTCCGACTGGTGGCGGTGGCTGGGGAGGAGCTGCCGGCATTGCCGCTAACCGGCGGCCTGGGTGCCTGGGTCTTTGCGGTCCTGGGTGGCGGGGGCCTGCTGGCGGCCGGAGCCCTCTCCGGATATCGACGGTGGCGAATAGCTTCTGCTGGGACCAGTGCCCCGCAGGCATCCGATTAGCAAGTGTGAGAAAAAATGAAAGGAAGTTCCTTGAAGAAAACAAGTAAAATGACTGCGATCCTGAGCGGAGCAGTCCTGGTGGGCGCGGCCGGACTGGCCGTGTCGGTGCCGGCACTGGCGGCCCCCGGCGACGGTGGCACCGGTAGCTTGACCGTGCACAAGTTCGAGCAGCCCGGTTCCGGTGATTTCGGCCCGGCTGACGGTACCCAGATCACCCCTCCGCAGGGCGCACTGCCCGTGGGTGACGTGGGCTTCACCGTCTGTTCGGTCACCGGTATCGACCTGGCGGTGCCTTCCGATTGGGACCGGCTCAAGGACCTGGTCGGGACGGTGGACAACAACGGTGACTTAGTGGTGACCGAAGGGGGGAGCCCGGTTGCGGTGAGCTGCCAGGCAGAAGTGAGGACAGACGTCGATGGGGAGGCCGCCTTTGCCAGTCTACCGGCGGACCGGGCCTATTTCGTCTACGAGTCGACCCCGGCCGACAACTCCCTGTACGCGATGATTCCGACCCTGGTGACCGTGCCTTTCCCGGGCAATGGGACCGGTGCGGCGTGGAACTACGACGTGCACATCTACCCGAAGAATGCTCTGGTTGGTTCAGGTGCGACCAAGAACGGTGAGATCATCGGCTCGGACGTCACCTTCGACATCACCGTGCCGATCAACAACCTGGGCCTGGATGACAACGGCAATCAGGTTCTCTACACGCAGTTTGTGATTACCGACCAGCTGTCCTCTGCGCTGACCTACGGGTCCTCGTCGGTCCAGTTGCTCGACTCGAATGGTGATGAGGTAACTATGACCGCGGGCACGGATTACACCCTGGCTGAGTCCGCCGGCCTGGTGACCCTGACGATGGTCGACCCGGCTGGCCTGGCCCTACTCGATGCCAACATTGGCGGCAAACTGGTGCTGACCATTACCGCTGACGCCAACGGTACGGGTGACACCTCGAACACCGCGACCATCACCATCAACGGTAAGGGAAATGATGTCTCCGTTGTCGATCCAGAGGAGTTCTACAGCGGGGCGTACATCATGAAGGAGGCTTCGAACCGCGGGGCCACCGCCAATGTGCCGCTGGCCGGTGCCGGCTTTGAGCTGTACACCAAGGCTGGGTTGACGAGCTGTCCTGCCTACGATCAGCTCGCTGCCGATGCAGAGATGAAACAGGTTGACTTGGGTTCCAATTACGTTTCCGGCACCGACGGGAAGACCCCCGAGTTGGTCCTAGCCAAGGGCTCCTACTGTGTCTACGAGACCGTGGTCCCGGCGGGCTACAAGGGCGCGATTGGTGGGGCACTGCTCGACGTCCAGGCCGAAGGCGCCAACCTCACGGTGGTCAACACCCAGGTTGGTTCCGATGAGGGCGACCTGCCCTCCCTGCCCGTCACCGGTGCTCAGGGCCGGGTCCTGCTGGCCATCGCCGGGGTTGGTTTCCTGACGATCGCCATGGGCCTGTACCTGGTCCGGCGCAACCGGCAGCGCGAAACCGAATCGCAGCAGTAAGGCGACTCTGGTAGTTGAATAGCAGGAGGGGAGGGGCCCGGCTCGGTCGGGCTCTTCCCCTCCAAAGCTGTCAGCCGGGCCGCAGACATTTTGGAGGAGACCATCACTTTGGCAGGAACAGCAGTGCGCACCCGGACCGCCGGCCACGCAGCAGAATCGACGCGGCGCCGGTGGCGGTTTAGCCTGTTCAACACCCTGATTGCCGCGTTTGCCCTGTTCGGGCTCGGCGCGCTGATCTACCCTTCGGCGGCCAGCTGGGTAACGCAGTACAACCAGTCCAACGTGATTGTCGACCAGGAGCGGGCCGACCGCGAGTCGGGGGCGGCCGCCGCCCGGGAGAAACTGGCGGAAGCCCGCGAATACAACCGGCTGCTCAGCGGGGTGGCCCGCTATCAGGCCGGCTCTAACATTGCCGAGGGGATTGGGACCAGCTCCAGCGACTTCGACTATTTTGAGATGCTGAACAACGACCCGACCGGGATGATGGCCCGACTCAAAGTCCCAGCCATCAACCTGGACCTACCGGTCTACCACGGCACCTCCGACGCCACCCTGCTGCGGGGGGTAGGTCACCTGCAGGGAACCGCCCTTCCGGTGGGAGGGGTGGGCACCAGGTCGGTGCTGACCGGCCACTCCGGCCTGGCCAACGCGACCATCTTCACCCACCTGGATCGGGTGAAGGAGGGCGACAAGATCGTGGTGGAGGTGCTGGGCGAGGTTCTCACCTACCGGGTCAGCGAGATCCGGGTGGTACTCCCAGACGAGTCGATGTACATCAAGCCCGAAGCCGACCGGGACCTGCTCACCCTGGTCACCTGCACCCCGCTGGGAATCAACACCCACCGGATCCTGGTCACCGGGGAGCGGGTGCACCCCACCCCGGCCGAGGACCTGGACAATCTGGGGAAGGGACCGGAGGTTCCGGGCTTCCCCTGGTGGCTGGTGATCCTGGTTGGAGGCACCCTGCTGACCGGGCTCTGGTACTGGCGCGCCGGCTACCCGCCTCGGCCCAAACGCCGACGCCGGTCCGGCCCGAACTCAGGTGCCCGCCGAGCCGCCGCGAGCGTGCCGGCCCAGCCACCGGTCCCGTTTCCTTCCCGCCAGCGGCATCACGCCGAACAGCAGAATCAGGGCCAGAAGCACGGCAAAGCCGCACATGACTGAGGGGATCGAGTTGTCGACGTGCGGGTCAATCAGCGCGACCAGCACGGTCGGCAAAATGAAGACGACGTAGCCAACGGCCAGCCATCGCAGCGCCCATTTTGTCCGCTGGTCCGTGGCCCGGTGAGCCCACCACAAGCTGAGGACGGTGCCCACCGCTAGGAACACGTAGTAGTAGGTGCCGTAGAGCCACATGGCGTCGTTGTGCGCCTCAATGAAGACGTAGTTGCCGTAGCATTTCTCGCCGTCCACCGCCCAGTGGTTCAGCCCCCAGTAAAAGACGAAGGCGAAGCAGAGACCGTACATGATCAGCTGGGCCCAGGGGGCGCGTTTCCCGGCGATGGCCAGGGCCAGGCTCACCCCGAGCGGGGGCAGCATCGTGATCGACATGTAGCCGATCTGGGCCCAAGCCTGGTGCGAGATCAGGTTGTCCTCGCAGATGAGGAACTCGGCCAGTTGGAAGGTGGCCAGGAACACCAGCAGCGCCACCGTCAGCCAGCCTACCCGGTTCAGGCGGTAGCGGGCCGCCACCCAGACGGCGCCGAGCCCCTCAATCAGCATGGTTACCAGCATGGCTTCGGGCGAGAAGCAGCCCACTGGGAATCGGCGGCGCGGGTTCATCGGCCCTCCTGCGGTTTGGGGTGTACACAGGGTAAGCCCATCCGCCCCAACTTGCAGGGGTAAAATCGCTCCGATGGAACCGACGCCCGCCACCCCGAACCCGTACGCCCAGGCCGACCCGGACCTGTATCACCGGGTGCGCCCCGGCTACCCGGAGGCGGCCCTGGAGGCACTGCTGACCCGGGTGGGGCCGGTGCGGTCGGTGGCGGACATTGGGGCGGGCACCGGGATTTTCGCCCGCCAACTGCTGGACCTGGAGCCGCAGGTGCGGGTCGAAGCGGTCGAGCCGGCCCCGGAGATGCCGCGCGGGGCTCCCACCCAGCCGCGCCTAACCTGGCACCGGGGCACGTCCGAGGCGACCGGCCTGGCCCCCGCCAGCGTGGACCTGGTGGTGTGGGCCCAGTCCTTCCACTGGGTGGACCGGGAGAGGACCGGCCCGGAGGCGAGCCGGATCCTGGTTCCGGGTGGGCATGGCGCCATCATCCAAAATCAGATGGAGGTCGGGGAGCCGTGGGTCCACCGGCTGAGCCGGATCATGCGTTCGGGCGATGTGATTCGGGCCGACTGGAACCCCCGTCTGCCCGGGTTTAAGACCCGTCTGGTTCAGGTCTTTCCCTGGGTGCAGACCCTGACGGTGGACGAGGTGATGGCCCTCGCCCGGACCCGCTCCTCCTACCTGGGGTCGGGGCCGGCCCGCCAGCGCCGGATGCAGGCCAACCTGAACTGGTACCTGCGCGACCATCTGGCCTATCCAAAAGAAGGTCAGGTGCGAATTCCGCACCTGACCTTCCTGTGGATCCTGGATCCCGCCTAGTCCACGGCGAGTGCCTCCACCGGGCTGGTTCGACCAGCTTTGCGTCCCGGCCACCAGGACGACAGGGCGGCGGCCACGATGGCTAGGGCCAGCACCAGGACGATTTGCAGCCAGGGGATATCCAACTGGGCGGCGGCCACCTCCATCATCACCGCCACGGTCCCAATCCAACCGAACAGGATCCCCGCACCGACCCCGACCAGGGCGGCCGTGAAGGAGATCAGCACCGCCTCCCAGGTGAGCATCCGCGACACCTGCCGCCGGGTCATCCCAAGGGCGCGCAGCAACCCGTTTTCGCGGGTCCGTTCCGCCACCGACAGGGCCAGCGTGTTGGAGACCCCCACCAGTGAGACGACGACCGACACCCCGAGCAGGGCAACGACCACGGTTAGGATCATGGTGATCATCTCGTCGAACTGAGCCCGGGTGGAGGCGGCCCCGCCGAGGCTCCAGCTCTGATCCAACTTGCCGATCGCGTTGGACACGGTTCGGTAGTCAGAGGTGGAATCCAGCTGCGCCAAAATGGCCTGCATCTGGGGGGTGACCCCCGCGCCGAGCCGGTCCAGGGTCGCCTGGCTGACGCCGGCCCGCCCGTCCTGGGCCAGCCAGGACGTGTCCACCAGCGCCTCCAGGTCAGCGCAGTTCTGCGCCACGCAGACGTTCACGGTTTGCCCGGATTCCAGCCCGGAGGTTTCGGGCACCAGGACCCGGCCGTCGCCCAGCGGCTCACCCTGAGTTCGGGCCACCCGGTCCGAGGCGTCCACCCCGTAGAGGGTGACCGGCTCCCCGTCCACGCTCGCGTCGGCCAGGCCCCATTCGGGGGCGGTCTTGGCCACGCCGGGCAGGTCCGTCACCGCCTGCACGTCGGCCTCGGTCAGCTCCCCGTTCGAGGAGGTGATCACCAGGTCGGTAGCCAGGCGCGAGTCTAGCTCCCGGTTCATGGTCAGGCTGAGGGACGAGGCTCCCACCAGCATCATCACGATCAGGCTGACCCCGATGAAGATGGAGACCCCGGTGGCGGCGGTCCGACCCGGACTGCGCTGGGTGTTGCCGGTGGCGAGTTGTCCGAGGGTTGAGCGCATGGGCGCCCCCACCCAGGCCACCAGGCGCGGGAACACCGCCGACAGGAACAGCGTCAGCCCCACCAGGGTGGCCATTCCGCTGACGATGGCCAGGCCCAGGCCGGCGGTGCTGTGCCAGTTGGCGGTAATCGCCATCACGGTTCCGGCCGCGATCGACACGAAAGCTCCCAGGCTGAGGCGAACCCACCAGCCGCGGGTGCGCTCGACCGGCTCCACCGCGGCGGCCGTGAAGGCGGTCAGGGGAGCGACCCGCCCCACCTGCAGCGCGGGGCGCAAGCCCGCCAGCACGGTGACCAGCACCCCGAGGACAAAGACCAGGAACAGGGTCAGCCAGCTGGCCGAGCCAAACGCCTGCGTCAGGGAGGGCAGCAGGCCAAACCCGCTGATAGCCAAGGCGGACGCAATCACGCCGACCGCCACCCCCAGGGCGGAGGCCACGACCCCGACCAGGAGGGACTCGACCAGGATCAGCCGGCGCACCTGGCGGCCGGTGGCCCCCACGCAGCGCAGCAACCCCAGTTCCCGCTGGCGCTGGCGGACCAGCACCTGGAAGGTGGTTGACACGACGATGATGGCCACCACGATGGCGATGGCCGGGAACACCATCAGGGCCAGGCTCATGCCCGAACTGGCCAGGTTGGCTTCGGCCAGGGCGGCCTCCACCGCCTCCTGCTCAGTTTGGACGGTCAGCTCGTCGGAACTGAGGGCCGCTCGCACGGCGGCAGCCACCTGCTCCTGCGTGAACCCGTCCGAGCCGACCACCAGGTAGGTGGAGGCGTAGGAGTCGCCGCTGAGCTGGTGGATCCCGGCCGGGGTCATCAGCGCGTCAGAGTTCACGGAGGCCGGGGAGTTCCCCTCCCCGAAGATCCCGCTGACCTCAACGTCCAGCGAATGCCACTCGGTGTAGGGGTGAATCGTCAGCCGGTCACCTACCGTCAGGTCCAGGGCGCTGGCCAGCTTGGCATCGAGCGCAATCTGGTTGGGGTCGGTCGGGAGTTCCCCCTGGGACAGGTGGGGCCGGAACAGGGGCTCGGGAAGCACCCCGGCGATGCTGCCGAACTGCTGGCCGGAGCCGCCAAACTGGGCGTAGGTGTTCAGGGCGGGAACCACCAGTTCCACCCCGGGGGTTCCGCTCACCTCCTCCACCACGTCGGTGCCGGTCCCCTCCCGGTCTTCCACCACCGCGGAGGAGCCGCGATACTGGTCGGCAAACGAGTTGCCAATGGACGTGCCCAACGCCCCGGACAGCATCAGCACCGCCACGACGAAGACCACGGCAATGAAGACGGCCAACCCGGTGGCCAGGTAGCGGCGACCGTGCGTGCGCAGGTTGGCCTGAACCAGTTGCTTCATCGAGACACCGCCTCGATCTCTTCCACGCCGGGGCGATCCAGGTCGGCCACGATCTGGCCGTCACGCACCACCAGCACCCGGTCGGACTGGGCGGCGGAAGGGGCGTCGTGGGTGACCATGATGACGGTCTGGCCCAGCTGATCCACCGCGGCGCGCAGCAGGCGGAGCACCTCGGCCGAAGAGTGCGAGTCCAAGTTCCCGGTCGGCTCGTCGGCCACGATTACCGCCGGGCGGGACACCAGGGCCCGGGCCACCGCCACCCGCTGCTGCTGGCCGCCCGACAGCTGGTGGGGCCGGTGCGAAAGCCGGTCGGTTAGTCCGAGGGCCGCCACCACCTGGTCAAACCATTCGGCCGCGACCTTCTGGCCGGCCAGGGAGGGAGGCAGCAAAATGTTGGCCCGCGCATCCAGGGTGGGAACCAGGTTGAAACTCTGGAAGACGAAACCGATCCGGTCGCGGCGCAGGCGCGTCAGCTGGTCGTCACCCAGCCCGGTCAGCTCCACCCCCTCCAGCCGAATCGAGCCGGCGGTGGCGACATCCAACCCGGCCAGCAGGTGCAGCAGGGTGGATTTGCCCGAGCCGGACGGGCCCATGATGGCGGTGAACGCGCCGGGGTAAAAGTCGACGGAAACCTGATTCAACGCGGTGACGGCGGCCTCACCGGTGCCGTACGTTTTCTCGACCTGCTGGAGGCTGACGATGGGGGGCTCAAGCATGCTGAAACCTTTCTTTGATGAGAACAGTTTCATCATGGCACGACGAAAACACCCCCAAACCGGACCGGTCAGGGTGACTTTTCCGCATGCTGGCGCCGATTAAGCCGCCTGTTCAGGGTGGCGCTTCAGGGTACCCTGGTTATTCCCTGAATGTCCCCGCGGCCGCCAGCTGGCGCCCCACCTCGTCCATCATTTCCATCACGTCCAGGGTGTCCGCCCAGGTGACCACCGGGGACTCGGTCAGGCCCGCGGCCACGCAGCGGGCTACCTCGGCCGCCTGGTACTGGAAGCCGCCGGGAACCCGGGCATCCCAGGTGGTGACCAGCTGCTCGGTCCCACCTTCGGCCCGGTCAGGGAAGGTCCGCAGGTGGACGACGGTCGGGCGGTAGAACTGCTCCGGCAGCTCCACGGCCAGGTTGGCGAAGGTGAGTGTTCCGGCGGTGGAGTTGATCCCGTCCATGGTGGCGCTGGCCACGCCGAGGGCGGCGGGGTAGCGAGCCAGAATCACCTCGGACGCATCGACCCCGGTCCCGGTGGGCAGCCCGGCCGCCACCAGTTCGGTCGGCCGGCCCAGCGCGTGGTGCAGGAAGTGGAGCGGGTAGACGCCCAGGTCCAGCAGGGCGCCCCCGCCAAGCTCGGGGCGGACCATCCGCGGAACGTGGCGGAGCCACTGGGAGTGGTCCGCGCTGGCGGCCACCAGCTGTCCCCCCGCGCCCGACTCGATCAGGGCGCGAATGAACCGATAGTGCGGCAGGTGGCGACTCCACATCGCCTCCATCACGAACAGGTTCCGGGTGGCCGCCTCGTCAAACACTTCCCGCGCTTCGGCGGCGGTCATGGTGAAGGCCTTTTCCACCAGCACCGGCTTGCCGGCCCGCAGGGCTAGGAGGGCGTCGTCGCGGTGGCGAATGTGCGGGGTGGCCACGTAGATCGCGTCGACGTGGGGGGAGGCAACCAGTTCTTCGTAGGAACCGTAGGCGTGGGGCAGGTTGAACTCGTGCGCGAAGGCGCGGGCCCGGTCGAGGTTTCGCGATCCCACCGCTGCGATCTGGCCGGAGGAGTGGGCGGAGACCGTGGCGGCAAAAGTGTGGGCAATCCCGCCGGCACCGAGGATCCCCCAGCGCAGGGTGGGGGCCGCATGCGGGTCGTCGAGCCGGTAGCCGGGGGCGACTTCCTGGAAGGCTGGGGGGAGGGGCTGAGGCAGGTCGGTTTCATCCGTGAAATTGTGAGCTGACATACCCAAATTATGGCACTGTTTTCCGGGTTTGACCGGGCGGCTCGGCCGGGTGGATCTGGGGTTTGGCCGGGCCGGAAGATCGGCGCCAGCCCGGCTATAGTAGTGCTGTCCCATCCCCCACCGGAAAGACAGCATGGACCTCTTTTCTGCCGGCGGACTGTTTGTCGCGGTGATCATGTACGCGATCTCCGTGTCGCCGTCGCTCCTGCCGCGCCGCGGCTTCTGGCACGGACTGGTGTCCGGCACCCTGATGGGGGCCGGCTACGCCCTCGGTTGGATCGGCCAGAACCTGCTCACCTACGCGGCGCACCGGCTGGGCTTCCGGGTGGAACTGAGCGAAACCGCCCAGATTTGGGTGCCGACCATCTTCTGGGTCGCGGTGGGCCTGTGGTTCCTGCGGTCCGTGATCGGCTCCTACCTGTCCTCGCGCCGGGCTGCCCGCCTGGTGGAGATGCGCCCCGAAAGCTGGCGCGAGTACCTGCTGGGCCTGCTGATCACGCTGGTGTTTTTCGCGGCCCTGGTCGGGGTGGCGCGGGCCGGCGCCTGGGTGTACACGCAGCTGATCCACTGGTTGGGCCAGTGGATGTACGAGCCGCTGGCGGGGCTGCTGGCGGCGACGGTCCTCGTCGTGCTGGCCCTGTTCGTCTCCAACAAGGTGGTGCTGGGCGGGTTCCTGATGTTCTTTGCGCGCGAAGCTGAGCGGCGCAACAACCGAACCGCGGCCGGGGTGCACGAGCCGGTGGTGGCCGAACGCTCAGGTTCCCCCACCTCCCTCTGCTCCTGGGAGTCGGTGGGGGCGCAGGGCCGAACCTTCCTGGGCCGGGGACCCCACCGCCACCGGATTGGCCAGGTGATGGGCGAGACCGCGCTCGAACCGATCCGGGTTTACGCCGGGCTGGTTCCCGGCAGCGTCGACTTTGCCGAGGAGGCCGCGCTGGTGGTCCAGGAGATGCACCGAACCGGCGCCCTGGACCGTGAGGTGGTGCTGATTTCGGTGGCGACCGGCTCCGGCTGGGTGGACGAGTGGATCGTCCAGTCGATGGAGTACCTGACCCGGGGCAACTGCGCCACCATCTCGATGCAGTATTCCTACCTGTTCTCCGCCGCCATTGCGCTGACGCAAAAGGAACTGTGCCTGCGCTCAGCCGAGGTGCTGTTCGCGGCCGTCCGGGCGGAAATTGACCAGCTGCCGCCCGAGCGCCGCCCCAAACTGATCATCAGCGGGGAGTCGCTGGGGGCCGAGGCCGCCCAGGCGCCGTTCCTGAACTTCGCGGACATGCGGGGCCGGGTGGACGGAGCCCTGCTGGTGGGGGCGCCCTACCGGGCTCGGATTTCGCGCGAGCTGACCCAGGGTCGCCACCGCGGCTCACCCGAGGTGGCCCCCGTTTACGACTCGGGCAAACACGCCCGATTTGTCAACGAGCCCGGCCAGTTGGACCGGGACCTGTTCGGGCGCGAGTTCGGCCCGTGGGAGCACCCCCGAATTATCTTTGCCCAGCACGCCTCGGACCCGGTGGTCTGGTTTAACCGGACGGTGGCCTTTCGCGAGCCGGACTGGCTCCGCGAGCGGGTGGGCCTCGACGTGTCCCCCAACATGCGCTTCACCCCGCTGGTCACCCTGGTTCAGCTGATCGGGGACCTGCCCATTGCCGGGACGGTGCCGGGCGGACACGGACACACCTACACCGAGGAGCTGCTGCCCAGTTGGGCGCGGATCCTGGACCTGGATGTGAGCCCGGAACTGCTGGCGCGAATCGGCCGGGCGATCCGCTCCGACGTGGAGAGCTCCGGGCGCCGCTAGCGGACGGCCGGAACCAGTTCCAGCTGCGGCCCCGCCCAACGTCGGCGCAGCCACCGGTCGTGACTGGTCAGGACGGCGATCCCCGGGTAGGTGGGCAGCAGTTCCTCCAGCAGGGTGACCAGGTCCAGCGACAGGTGGTTGGTCGGCTCATCCAGCGCCAAAATGGCCGGGGGCCGGGCCAGAATCATCGCCAGTTCGAGGCGGCGCACCTGCCCGGTGGAGAGGTGACGGCCCGGGCGGTTGAGCTCGCGCGGGGCCAGCAGGCCGAACTCGGTCAGGGCCGGCGCGTCCTCCCCAACCTCCCGGCGGTAGATCTGCTCCACCGTCAGGTCGGGGACCGGGGCGGGTTCCTGCCCCAGCAGCCCGAAACTGCCGCTGACCTGCACCTGACCGCCGGTGAGGGGCACCTGCCCGGCCAGCACCGCCAGCAGGGTGGATTTGCCGGAGCCGTTCGGCCCCACCAGCAGCAGCTGCTCCCCCGGGGAGAGGTCCAAACTGACTGGGGCCAGGCGCCCGGTCACCTGGGCGTCGCGCAGCAGCACCCGTCCCGACTGGGGGGCGCCCCCGCGGGTCAGCCCGGCAAAAGCCAGTTCGCGCGGGGGTTTTCGGACCTGCTGTTCGCTCAGCTCGGTCAGGCGCCGGGAGGCGTCATCCACCCGCCGCTTGACCACGCGCGCATTGCGATCCGCGTAGAACTTCTTGGCGCTTCCGCCCTCGGTTCGCGGTTTTGCCCCCGGGTGCCCCACCTGGTGATCCTGGCGGACCCGGCCGCGCAGCCGCCGAAGCTCCGCCTGCTCCAGCTGGTACTGGCGCTCCCAGGCTGCCCGCTGATCCAGGCGAGCCAGAATGTAGTCGGAGAACCCGCCCCGGGTCCGGGTCAGGCCCCCGGCCCCGCTGGGATCCGGGTCCAAGTCCAGGATTTCGGTGGCCGACTCCTCCAGAAAAGCCCGATCGTGGGAGGCGACCAGCACCGGTCCCGGCCAGTCCCGAACCGTGCCGGCCAGAAAAGTGGTGGCCGCCTCGTCCAGGTGATTGGTGGGCTCATCGAGCAGCAGCACGTCGGGCCGGGACAGGAGCAGGCAGGCGAGGGCCAGGCGGGAACGCTGCCCGCCGGAGAGGGTGCCGACCGTCCGGGCCGGATCCACCTCGCCCAATCCCAGCCCGGCCAGCGTCTGGTCGCGGGTTGCTTCCAGGGTCCAGACTTCCAGCCGGTCTGCCTGCTCCAGGGTCTGCCCGTAGGCGGTCAGCAGCTCCGGGTTACCTGGGTGAGCGGCCAGGTCGACGGCTAGGGATTCGAGGCGGCCCCGCAGGTCGAGCAGCGGCCGCTGGGCCAGCTCCGCGGCGGTGTGGACCGAGGCCTCGGCAGGCAGGGGAAAATCCTGCCACAGCAGCCCGACCTGGGCTCCGGGGGAGGTCTCCACCACCCCGGTGTCGGGCTGGTCCACCCCGGCGAGGATCCGCATCAGCGTCGACTTGCCCGAACCGTTCTGGCCGATCAAACCGGCGCGCGTCTGCGCCTGAATCGTGAGGGAAATGTCGGTCAGGACCTGGTGGGCGCCGAAGCTGCGGGAAATTCCGGTTGCGCGCAAAAAGTGTAATGACATAGGGAACGCCTTTGACTGGGCGGGCAGGCGCGCCGGGTGATCCGCGAGCGCGCAGGGTCAAAAGTCAGTTCCACACGGGACCCAGGCTAGGGGCCGGGCCCAGCGGTGTCAAGCAGGCTAGATCAGGTCCCGGCGCTGCAGGTACCGCATCGCCAGCCACCCGAAGGGGATCCGGCCGTAGAAGGTGACCAGGCGGTATATGACCGCGGCGGAGATGGCGACCGCGCCGGGAATCCCCGCCACCTGGAGCCCACCGGTGAGGGCCGCCTCCACCGGGCCGATGCCGCCGGGGGAAGGAATGATCGAGCCGAGGGTGGTGGACACCAGGAAGGTGATCGTCACCGTCATCGGGCTCAGGTAGTAGCCGAAGGCGGCCAGGGAGGCGGCGAACGCGCCGATGAACCCGAGGTTCCCGAGCAGGTTCCCGGCCATGGCGAACCCGAGTTCCTTCGGGTGTCCCATGATCCAGAGCAGCTGCGGGTAGACCTGCTCCCAGGTGGGTTTGACCTTCGCCCAGATCCAGTTGCGGATCATTGGGATCGCCAGCAGGGTGGCGACCAGGGCCAGGATCGCGGCCAGCACCCAGACGATGGTCATGGTGGGGATCGGAATGTCCAGGGAGGTTCCGGTGATGACCACAATTCCCAGCAGCAGCACCACCGAGGTGAGGAACTGGGAGATCTGCACCAGCGTCACCGTGGCCACCGCCAGCGGCATGGCCACCCCCTGCTTGTTCAAGAACCGCAGGTTGAAGGCGGCCGGGCCGACGCCGGCGGGGGCCACAATGTTGGCCAGGGAGCCGCCCATCTGCGCCAAGGTGGCCTGCCAGAGGCTGATCTTCTTGGGGGCAAACGCCACCAGCGGCATGGCGGCCGCCAGCCAGGTGGTGGAACCAATCAGGAAGGCGGCCAGCATCCACCAGGCGTTGGCATCCTGCGCCGCGTTCATAATTGCGTTGAAGTTCAGGCCGCCGACGACCGCGACCAGCACCGCCAGGGCCAAGATGGCCATCAGCACGGTGCGCAGGGAGAAGCGCTGCAGTCGCAGCGGCGTGGTTACCTGCGGGGTGGCTTCGGTCAGTTCCGCCAGGTTGGAGCGCAGCTCCTCCAGCACTTTGGTGCGCCGCAGCTGGCCGCGCACCCCCGGGGGGAGGACAGCGCCCTGCAGCACCAGGGAGATCGCCAGCAGTTCCGAGACCGAAAAGTAGCGTCGAGCGGAGGCGAGCGCCCGCTCGGGTCCCGCCACCAGGGCCAGGTGCGCCAGCATTTGGGCCCGGTCAATGTGCCGGTTCAGCTCGCCCGTGGCCACCTCGCCCTGATCCCAGTGGAGGATCCACAGCTGCTGATCCGCGTCGAGCACCAGCGAGTCGACGTCGAGGTTCCGGTGGGAGACCCCGCGGCTGTGGGCGGAGAGGAGCTGCTCCCACGCCTGGGTGAGCACCTCGTCACCCAGGGGCACCTCGTGGTGGCGCAGGGCCAGCAGGGTGGAGACCGGGGGCAGCTGCTCCCAGACCACGACGACGGAGTCCCCCGCCTCGGCAATCCCCACCGGGGGCGGGGTGTGAGCGCCGGCCTCGACCGCCACGTGGGTGGTGAGGACGGCCCGCTCAGCGTTGGCTTTCAGGGTGGGGGAAATCCAGCGGGAGAGGCCCCGGAGCCGGAAGTTGTCCCACAGGTCCCCAATGGTGCCGGTGATGGCGCGGGACGGGTCCAGCACGTGCAGGTCCAGGTGCCGCCCGTCCGCGGTCACCACCTGGTAGTGCCGGTCGGCAAAGCTGGATCGGTGCGGCTCGGCCTGCTTGAGCCGGCAGAGGCCGGCCAGGTGTTCGCGCTCCAACTCGGGGTTGACCAGGCCGGAGGCAAAATCGGGTTGGCGGTCCGACTCGGTGATCCGCCAGGAGTCCAGCTCCTGGTCCAGGTCCGCGCGAATGACCGTCTTCGGGGTGATTCCGACGGTGAGGAGGGCCTCCACCAGGTCGGTTGGGGTGGCGCGCCGGTCGGAGAAGCCGAGGATCCACCGGGCCAAACACCCGATCATTCGGCCCAGGAGCACGGTGACCAGGACCGCGGCCACCGTGGTGGTCCCGCGGATCACCCCGACCACCAGCAGGAACCAGATGCCGTACCAGGAGTAGCGGATCGACTTGACCCGGCTGCCGTCCCCGGCCACCGTCAGGGCGGCCACCAGCACCATAATCACCACGTCGACGGAGGTGACGGCCCCGGAGGGCGTGTTGACCAGGAGCGAGTCGACCAGCGGGACCGGCAGGTGCGGAATCAGCATGGAGATGAGCCAGCCGAGAATAGCGGTGACCGCGCCGGTGACCAGCACCGCCAGGATGGAACGGATCCGCCCGCGGCGCGCCAGGGCGAAAATCACCGCGGTTGGCGCCAAAATCACAAACAGTCCCTGGATGACCGAAACTGGGACCAGCAGCAGCTGACGGATGACCGAGCCGAAAGCTACCCGCACATCTTCTGTCACCCCGAGGGTGGTGGAATGGGCGTAAACCCCCAGCAGCAGCACCAAAGCAATGCCGAGGAGGTTAGCCCCCGCCTCGTACAGGTCTTCCGGGCGACGCTGGCGGACCGGGAGTCGGTCGGCCACCACCACGGGTTCAGGCAGGCGCTTCCTAACTAGAAGCTCATCCATGTTGACAAGTGTAACCACGGAACGGGGACACTAGACTACTGGTGACAGCGTCTAACTCTTGAGGTGGTCTATTGCACGCGAACAGTCTGGTGTTTTTCTCGCAGGGGGATTCCTCCTGGTTCTCAACCGTGATTGATTGGTTCAAGAACCCGGAAGATCTTCTCCTAACCATGGGACCGTGGGTGCTGCTTGGAGTGGCGCTAATTGTCTTTATTGAATCTGGGGTGTTGTTCCCGATTCTTCCCGGAGACTCTCTGATCTTTGCGGCGGGTCTGCTGCACACTCAGTTGAATCTCAACCTTTGGCTACTAATTGGCGTGATTTTGCTCGCTGCCTTCCTGGGAGCGCAGATTGGCTACTGGCTGGGTCGGCGCTACGGGCGCGGGCTCTTCAAACCGGATGCGCGCATTCTTAAAACCGAACACCTGGAGCAGGCGGAAAACTACTTTGCCCGCTATGGCGGACGCTCCCTCATTCTGGGTCGCTTCGTCCCAATTGTTCGCACTTTTGTGCCGATTGCAGCGGGGACCGCCCGCTTCCCGTTTGGTCGGTTTGTCGTGTTCAACACGTTGGGCGCCGCCATCTGGGGGGTCGGGGTGACCATGATTGGGGCTTTGCTGGGCGATCGACCCTGGGTGCACGACAACTTGGAAATCATCATTCTGCTGATCGTTTTGGTTTCGGTCATCCCCATGGTGGTGGAGGTGTTGGTCCAACGCCGGAAGGCAAAACAGAGTGACTAGTTGGCTCCTAGCCGTCGCGTTGGCGGCGGCCATGGCCCTGG
This sequence comes from Scrofimicrobium sp. R131, assembly GCF_040256745.1. Classification (GTDB taxonomy): domain Bacteria; phylum Actinomycetota; class Actinomycetes; order Actinomycetales; family Actinomycetaceae; genus Scrofimicrobium; species Scrofimicrobium appendicitidis. The sequence continues at coordinate 2,152,995 of NZ_CP138335.1, read as the reverse complement.
TGGCGGTGGGAACCAGCTACTTCTGGTTGCGCGCCGCCCGGGTGCCGGCCTTCATTGCGGGGGTGTTCGCTCCCGCGGTCACCGTCGCGCTGGTGGTGGGGCTCGGCTACCTGTACAACTGGCTCGGAATCTTCTGGTCGGGGGCGCGGGTAATTCCGGTCCTGGCCCTAATTGGCGTCACCGGCTTCGGCGTTTTCGTCTGGCGGTGGCGAACCGGCTGGGGAAGGCGCGGAGCCTCCCACCCGGTCCAGCCCTGGGGGTGGGCCTTCTGGGCCGCGGTCGCCCTCGGCTGGGTGCTGGCCGTGGTGCCGATGGTGGTCAGTGGACCGGCCACCAACCCGGTGCAGCAGTGGGACCCCTCGTTCCACATGAACGGCGTCTGGTCCATCAATCATCTGGGTGACGGCCGGATGGGTTCGGGCCTGGATGAGAGTTTCCGCGAGGGAAACGCCACCGCCTACCCGCTGGGTTGGCACATTTTCACCGCCCTGTTCACCACCCCGAGCACCGTGGTGCTGGGGGCGAACGCCTCCACCCTGGCCCTGATTCTCCTGTGGGTGGTGGGGGCTGGAGCCTACACGCGGATGCTGTTCCCGCAGGCGGCCTGGGTGGCGCCGCTGCTGGCCGGGGGAATGCTCTCCATGCCCGGCGACGCCCTGATGGCCTACTCGCAGTGGCCGAACGCCACCACGGTGGCGCTGCTACCCGGGATTGCCTCGATGATGATCCTGCTGGGCCGCCACCTGCTGGAATGGTGGGACGGGACCGGGCAGGTCTCGCGCTCAAAACTGGTGGGTGGGGTCATCGTCCTGGCCCTGTCCATTATCGGGGCGGCCGTCGTCCACCCGATCATTGCTTTCAACCTGCTGGTGCTGCTCACCCCCGCCGTCCTGGCCGGGGTCTTCCACCTGACCGGGAAGTACTGGCCCGCTCGCCGGTGGGGCCGGCTCGGGTCTCTTTGGGCCGCGGTCGTGGCCGGGGTGGCCGTCGTCCTGGTGGTGATGCAGTCGCCGTCCGTTCGGTCGATGGGCGAGTACCCGCGTTCGGGAGTCTCCTGGCAAGTGGCGTTCGCGAACCTGCTGACCCCAACCCCGCCCTACCCCAACTCCCTGAGCCTGTTCGTCTGGTCCGGGATCCTGGCCGCCCTGCTGGTGGTCGGGCTGATCCGGTCCCAGCCGCGCTGGCCGGCCTTCTCTTTCGCGCTGTTCGCGCTGATTACCTTCGTGGCGTACGCGCCCAACTCGGCTTTCCGGCAGTGGCTGGTGGCCCCCTGGTTCCTGGATCCGCGCCGGACAATGGAGCCGGAAAGCCTGGCGATCGTGCCACTGGCTGCCCTCGGGGTCGTGGCGGTGGCCCACTGGCTCAGTCAGGCGGGCCTGCGCTACGCGAACGCGCTGCTGGTGGTGGTGCTGCTGGTGGCCAGTGGCGGCGAGGGGCTGGGCGCCCGGATCGGCGCGGCCCAATCGGTTTACGACCCGGACCGCCTCGGCAAACCGGGAATGGCGACCGCCGGGGAACTGGAAATGCTCCGCAGCCTGCCGGACCTGCTGCCCCCGGATGCTCGGGTGCTGGGCGACCCGCAGAACGGCTCGGTCTACGCCCAGGTGATAGGGCAGCGGGAAGTGTTCTTCCCGGCGCTGACCCTGTCGTCGAACCCGTCGGACAACGAGACGATTCTGGTGCAGCGGTTCAACCAGATTCAGACGGACCCGAGCGTCTGTCAGGCTGTCCGCGAAGAGGGCATCACCCACTTCTACGCCGACAATGATGGACACTACTATTCGAGGCTCCGCTCCGATCGGACGCCGGGCCTGTACAACGTGGACACCTCCACGGGCTTCGAACTGGTCGCCGAGGGGGATACTGCTCGGGTGTACCGTATCACCGCCTGTGACTAACGGAAGGAAGACTGATGACCCAGGAACCAACGAACTTCCCCGGACCGCCCTTTGCCGGCCCGGAAGTGACGATTTCTTTCCTGGGTCCCTTCGGCACTTTCACCGAGCAGGCCCTCTGGCAGGTGGCCCCCGCCGGCGCCAAACTGCAGCCGAAAACCTCGGTCGGGCAGGCGTTGGAGGCGGTCCGGACCGGGGAGGCCGACCGGGCGGTCGTCCCGATCGAAAACTCGATCGAAGGCGGGGTCAACGCCACTATCGACGCCCTCTCGCAGGGGGGCCTGGTGATCGTCTGCGAGATGATCGTCCCCGTTTCCTTCTCTTTCGCGGTCCGCCCCGGAACCCGGAAAGAGGACGTCAAGTTCATCGGCACCCACCCGCACGCCTGGGCCCAGTGCCGCGGCTGGGTGGAGGAAAACTTCCCCGGTGCCGTCCACGTGCCAACCACCTCCACCGCCTCGGCCGCGGAGCTGCTGGGGGGCACCGCCGACGTGTCTATTCAGGCGGCCCTGTGCAACGCGGTTTCGGTGGAACGCTACGGGCTGGAAGCGATGTACCAGGATGTGGCGGACAACCGGGGGGCGGTCACCCGGTTTGTCATGGTCTCTCTGCCCGGCGCGATTCCGCCAAAAACCGGCGCGGACAAAACCACCGTTCAGGTGAAGCTGCCCGACGACGAGGCGGGCGCGCTGCTGACCATGCTGGAGCAGTTCTCGGCCCGCGGCGTGAATCTGTCCCGGATCGAGTCGCGTCCCGGTGGGGACGGGCTGGGCTCCTACGCGTTCTCCATCGACATTGCCGGCCACGTGCAGGAAGAGCGGGTCAAGGCGGCCCTGGTCGGGCTGTACCGGACCTGCCCCGAAGTGAAGTTCCTCGGCTCCTACCCGCGGGTGGACGGGGTTCGCGCCCAGGTGCGCCCGGGCACCTCCGATGACGATTTTGGTCGGGCCTGGGAGTGGATGAACTCGGTGCTGTTCGAGGGGAAAGCCGACTAGCCCGGCCGCTAGTGGTGCAGCAGGGCCCCGGTGGTGGAGGGGAGCCACGGGTGCCGCATTAGGAGGGCCCCCTCGTCCAACCGGGTGATCACCGTGCGAGCCGTCCCAACCGGGTCGCCGTCCACCTGCACCGGGTAGGGCCGGTTCGTGTCCACCTGCACGGCGTGGCACTGCTGAAATGAGATCTGACCCAGGTCGCGGCGCAGGTTGAAGGGACGCAGACCCACCGATTGTGCCAGGACCTTGGCGGCCAGGTTGATCCACCCGAACAGTCCGCCCTTCGTGTCGATCGCGATCACGTCCAGCAGGCCATCGTCGATCTCAGCGTAGGGGGCCAGGACGGTGAACGGCAGCGTCCCGCAGTTCGCCATCAGCACGGTCCGGGCGCGGAGGCCCGTCACGTAGCGGTCCTGGTTGGCCGCGTCCTGCCCCAGGGTGTGCGAGTCCTCAATTGCCTGGTACACCTGCGGGGGGACCGCCTTGGCCCACTTTGGCCGAGCCCCCGCCACCCCCTGCGGGTGGTAGAGGGTGACCGTCGCCTTCATTCGCTCAATCCGCAGCGACTTCAGGGCGGTGAAAACGTAGGCGCTCCAGCCGACCGCCCGCTTTAGGCGCGCCGAGGTGTTCGCCATCGTCTCCCCGTCAAAACCGATCCCCGCGATCACCAGGTAGGCGAACTCGTTCTCAGCCACGTCCACTTCGGGGCGGAGGGCTCGCAGTAGGCCCCCCTCCGCGGGCAGCTCCCCCGGTTCGGAGACCCGCTCCAGGCGGAGCCAAGCCAAGTCAATCGGCGCGGTTCGGCCGGAGACGGCCACCTCCAGCGCGGATGGCAGGTCCAGTGGCAGACCCAGGTTGCGCGCCACCAGGTTCCCGGTGCCAACCGGAATGATCCCCATCGGCACGCCCGAGTGGGCCAGTCCGGCCGCCACCGCCCGGACGGTCCCATCCCCACCCGCCGCGATCACCACGGCCGGTTTGGTCGCCAGCGCCTTCGCGGCCTGACCCGTACCCGGGTCCTCTCGGGTTGTCTCCAGCCACTGGGCCGGATGTCCGGTCATCCGCTGACAGAGGGTGTTGATGGTCTGCTGGAAGCGAGCGTAGTCGTCCGGTTTGGTCGGGTTGGCAATCACCCACACCCGGCCGGGCGCCACCGTCTTGCCGCCCGGGCGCGGCAGGTGGGCTGGGCGTCGATGCAGGGTTCGCAGGAGCGCTGCCGATACTCCGCCCGAGACCACCAGCGCATAGAGGAGCACCAGCATAGGACCGTTCATACCTCAAGCGTAGCGACAAGTTATCATGGCAGCATGATTGATCTGCGTATGCTCCGTGAAAACCCAGATGCTGTTCGCGCCTCCCAGGTGGCGCGCGGCGAAGATCCGGCTCTCGTGGATCAGGTGATTGCCGCCGACGAATTGCGCCGCTCCCTGCTGCAAGAGTTTGAGTCGCTCCGCTCTGAGCAGAAGGCAGTCTCCCGGTCCGTGGGGAAAGCAAGTCCGGAAGATCGGCCCGCGGTCCTGGCCCGGGCGAAAGCGCTGGCCGACCGGGTGAAAGCGGCCGAACAGGAGGCGAACGAGGCGGAGGCCCGCGCCCGGGACCTGACCCTGGCTCTCTCTAACGTGATTGAGCCGGGCGTGCCCAGCGGCGGCGAAGACGACTACGTGGTTCTGCGCCAGGAAGGCCCGGCCCCCCGCGACTTTGCGGCCGAAGGCTTCACCCCGAAGGATCACCTGGAACTGGCCGAAGGGCTGCAGGCGATCGACGTCAAACGCGGCGCCAAAGTGTCCGGCTCGCGCTTTTACTACCTGACCGGGATCGGCGCCCGCCTCGAACTGGCCCTGCTGACCATGGCGGTGGACCTGGGGACGGCGGCCGGCTTCACCATGCTGACCACCCCGACCCTGGTCAAACCGGAAATCATGCAGGGGACCGGATTCCTGGGGGCCCACTCAGACGAGATCTACTACCTGCCGGCCGACGACCTGTACCTGGTGGGCACCTCCGAGGTGGCGCTGGCCGGGTACCACCAGGGCGAAATCATCGACCTGTCCGAGGGGCCCGAACGCTACCTCGGCTGGTCCACCTGCTACCGGCGCGAGGCGGGGGCGGCCGGGCGCGACACCCGCGGCATCATCCGGGTCCACCAGTTCAACAAGGTGGAAATGTTCAGCTACTGCCGGCCGGAGGACGCCGCCGAAGAGCACCGGCGACTGCTGGGGTGGGAAGAGGAAATGCTGGCCCGGGTCGAGCTGCCCTACCGGGTGATCGACACTGCCGCCGGAGACCTGGGGTCCTCCGCGGCCCGCAAGTTTGACTGCGAGGCCTGGCTGCCCACGCAGGAGCGGTGGATGGAAGTCACCTCCACCTCGAACTGCACCACCTTCCAAGCCCGCCGACTGCAAATCCGGGAGCGGCGCGAGGGCGGGACCGAGACGGTGGCCACCCTGAACGGCACGCTGGCCACCACCCGGTGGCTGGTGGCCCTGCTGGAGAACCATCAGCGGCCCGACGGCTCGGTGCACGTGCCCGAGGCGCTGCGGCCCTACCTGGGCGGACGGGCGGAACTCGTTCCGTGACCAGCGACTGGCTGATCACCCCTCCGCCGAGCGGCCAGGAGGGTATCCCCTTCGCCGAGGCGGTGGCCCGGGCGGAGGCGGACCTGCCCGCGGTCCTACCCGACGATCCCAGCCAGCTCCTTTTTGCCCTCGACATTGACGGCACCATGGTCGGCACGCACGGCGTCACCGACAGGATGAAGCAGGCGCTGGCGGAGGCGGAAGCGGCCGGAGCCAACATCGTCATCGCCACCGGCAGGGGCGTCTACTCCACCCGGCACGTGGTGGAAGAGTTGGGGTTGCACCGGTCGTGGGTGGTTTGCTCGAACGGGTCCCTGACGGTCCGGTGGGACGGCGACGGCCACCAGGTGGCGGACATCAACGAGTTTGACCCGCGCCCCACCGGCGAACAGTTCCTGGAAACGTTCCCCGGGATTTTGCTTGGGGTGGACGTGGGCGCGGGGGGAATGCTGGTCTCCCAACTGTTCCCCGCGGGCGAGCTGATGCGTCAGGAACTGGCCGACAGTTTGGAGGCCGTGCTGGGCCGGCGGGCCACCCGCCTCGTTGCCCGCGCCCCCTGGTTGGAGCGGGACGACTTTGCGCAGCAGATCGACGAGATGAACCTGGTCGACGTGGAGTATGCGGTTGGGTGGACCTCGTGGGTGGATATCGGTCCGGCCGGGGTGACGAAAGCGACCGGGCTGCAGCGACTGGTGGATCAGTTGGAGCTGCCAAGCACCGGCACCTTTGCGATTGGGGATGGGGAAAACGACCTGGCGATGCTCAGGTGGGCTCACCACGGGGTGGCGATGGGCAGCGCGGACGAGGCGGTGCGTTCGGCCGCCGACGCGGTTACCACCGCGGTGGAGCACGACGGGGCGGCCGCGGTGATTCGGGCGGTGTTGAACCGGTACTGACTGCTGGGCTGGGCGGTCAGTTCGCCGTCACAAACCGACGACCAACGTCCCAGTTCACCCCTATGATGGGGGTAGACCCAAACGACGATGTTAAAGGTGGTCAACTCATGGGATGGTTCGATTCGATCGAGCACAGCCGGTGGTTATCAGAAGAAATGCGGGCACTGCTGCGCCACGGCCACGCCGCAGTGACCCGGACCGGTTTCGGCTACTTCACCAGTGACGGACAGGTGGATCAGACCCGGCCGGTGGACCTGGCGATTACGGCTCGGATGACCTACGTCTATTCGCTCGGGGTGCTGATGGGGATCCCCGGATCTAGGCGCTACTGCGACCACGGGGTCCGGTGCATGAAAGAGTACTTCCGCGACCCGGAGCACGGGGGCTGGTACAAGGCCATCACGCACACTCCCGACCAGGATGGGCACGGCGTTCCCTGGGATGAGGAGGGTTCGCGCAAGTGGCAGTACGCGCAGGCGTTCCTGATTCTGGCCGCCTCCACCGCCTCGATCGCGAACCGGCCCGGCGCCTACGAGCTGCTGCACCTGGCCCTGGCTGAACAGAAGGAGCACTGGCTGGACCCGGACACCTCCCTGGTGCGCGACTGCGCCACCAGCGACTGGGGTGAGTTCAAGGACTACCGGGGAATGAACTCGCTGATGCACACCGTGGAAGCGTATTTGGCGGCGTCGGAGGCCGTCCAGGACGTGGAGTGGCTGCGCGCGGCCGAGCGGATGCTCCGTTTCGTCTACCAGGTTGGGGTGGAGAACCAGTGGCGAATCCCCGAACACTACACTTCGGATTGGCGTCCGATGCTCGACTACAACCGGGACCAGCCCGACACCCCCTACTATCCCTACGGCTTCGTGATTGGCCACGGAATGGAGCTGGCTCGCCTGGCCGTCCAAACGCAGGCGGGGCTGCAGGCCCAGGGCCTGGACGACTACGACTACCTGACGGTGATGGCGGAGGAACTGTTCGAACGCGCCCGCACCGACGGTTGGCGCCGAGACGGCCAGCCCGGCTTCGTCTACACCGTGGACTTCGACGGCACCCCGGTCCTGTCCGACCACCTGCAGTGGGTGGTGAGCGAGGGCATTTGCGCCACGGCTTTCATCCGCCGAGCCAAGTTGGATGCGGGGGCGGTGGCCGGTGAGGTCGAAGCCTACGAGCATTCATACCGAGTGTGGATCGACTACCTGAACGACTACATGCAGCTGCGCCCAGGCGTGTTTGCCCGGGCTTTGAGCGCCAACAACGAGCAGACTTCCGACACGGTCTCAAGCCGGCCCGACGTCTATCACACCTTGCAGGCGCTGCTGGCGGGGAGGCTGCCGGTGTGGCCGCCCTTTGCCTCCGCCATCAACCACGGTCTGTTGGATCAACCTGCCAGCACAAACCAGGCTGAGAAGCGGACGCGGAAGCGGTTCCTGCGCGGCTGAGATTCGCAGATCGGGGTTCGGGCAGATAAACTCTGCTCTGGGAGAGTTGACCGAGCGGCCGAAGGTGATGGTCTTGAAAACCATTGTGTCAGCAATGGCACCAAGGGTTCGAATCCCTTACTCTCCGCGGTAGGAACGGCTAAATAAAGCCAAAAGATCGGGGTCCGAGGGGATATTCCCTTATCGGACCCCGATTTCGTCACCTCAAGCCGGAAATGCTCCCCGAGGTTGTCCGCACCGACAGAGACGAAGAGGCGATGTTCCTTGGTCGGGAAGAGGCTTGCTCAATCATTGAGCGAATGAGAGGAGCCTACCGACTTCCTGCCCTGCTGCTCCTAGCTATGGGAATGAGGCCGTTGGTGCTTCGCGCGCTCGCGCGAGAGCCGGCTAGTGATGATGCGGTCGAGTTCGTCTTGCGAGGTGATCGCCTCGAACTGCTGAGGGTCCGGCGTTGCGCCGTTTGGGGCCTGGATGGCGCTCGTTTCCGCCTGCTTGGCGTTTTCGGGCGCGGTTGAGTCAGTCATGGTGTTTCCTTCCGGTTAGGGGCCGTCGCCCAATCCCCGCCATCTGCGGGTAGCAAAAACCCACTACCAAGGGGTAGTGGGGTAAGTGGTAGAGCTGGTGCTAGTGGGTGTTCGATGTGTCAGCTTGGCGGCGCTGCGCCTCAGCCAGGTTGCGTTCCGCGTCGGCAATGGCTGCGCTTACGTCCTGACCTTGTGCGGCCCACTCAAGTAACTCAGCGAGACGCTTGCGGTGGGGTTTGGCGGGGTCGGCTTCAAGTTCAGCGACGCGAGCTTGGAACTTGACTAGATCCTCAGCAGCCCACCTGTCGCCTTGGCGAATCTGGCTCTCCAAGATCACCGCATACTCGCGCACGCTTTCAAGGTCGCCCCAATCGGTCCAACCCGGGCTACCGTTGGGGCCGATGGCGCTGTTCATCGCACCGCCGGGGCGGCGCTTAATGAAGCGACTAGGTTGCGTCATCTCAGCACCTCCACGATCACATGCGCTATCTTCCAAACCTCATCGTAGCGCGCTTCAATCACTTTCACCTTGGTTCCTGGGGCCAGCAGCACTTCGCCTTCCGGTCATCACTAAGTGGTGCGCCACTGCGTAGGTACGCCTGGATGTCTTCGTAGTTCATGGACTACTCGTGCAACGCCTTCGGGCAGCTTTTCCGCCCACTGCTTGTTTGCTTGTGTGTAGCCGAGATCTCGCACCCCGTCTGCGAGAGTTCTAACCCTTTACTCGCCACTGTAGGATCGGCAGAATGCTGCCGAAAAGTGCAGGTTAGCGTCGTTGCGCACGCGGGCCTGGATTTGCGGGCTCTCACCCCCGGACTGCTGGCCGTCTGGGGGTTTTTGCGGCCCGGGGTTGGCAAACGTGTCGGAGTGCTGGCAAACGTTGGGTGTTTGGGGTGGTTTAGGCCGCTGGGCCCTGGTTTTGCCAGCGTTTGGGTAGGTTTGCCAGCCGCGGGTGTTGGCAAACGTGTCGGAATGCTGGCAAACGTTGGGAGTTTGAGCTGGTTTGGGCCGCTGGGCCCAGGTTTTGCCAGCGTTTGGGTAGGTTTGCCAGCCTTCCCGCCCGTACCGCACGCCTAAGCCGCCCAAACCCCCACCCAAACACGCCCAAACACGCCCAAACGCGCCCAAACGCGCCCACACCGCACACCCAACCCCAACCCAACCCCAAACCAAACCAACACCCCACCCCAGAACCCACGAAGCCCGACCCCGGCTCTCACCAGGATCGGGCTCCATGTTCCCCCCGGCCCGCCGGCAGTAAATGCGGGCCGAGTGGGGTCTACTTGTTCAGCGTGGCCAGTGCGGTCGCCGGGTTGGCCCCACCCGCGATGTCCTGCAGCACAATGCCCAGGTCATCCTGCAGCGAGTCCCAGCCGGGAACGTTGAGCTTGCGCGGGTACTTGGAGGCGGCCAGCGCCTCTTCGACCACCTTCAGGCTTTGCTGAGCGATCTCAGGCTCGTCGTCAGCCACCTGCACGCTGACTCCGTCGGCCACCGGGAAGCCCTGCAGGGTGTTGACCCACAGCTGCTGGCCGGTCCCAACCGCCATGAACTCGACGAACTTGGCAGCCGCGTCGAGCTTGGCCTCGTCGATGTCGGACGAAACCGCCAGGGCGAAGTCGACGCCGGAGGTGGCGCCGCCGTCCTTGGGGCCAATCTGCGGGAAGACCGCCATTCCAACTTCGGCGTCCTCAATTGCGCTGCCCGGCTGCTCCTGGTCCGGTCCGACCATCGACATTCCCACGTGCCACGACCCTGTGGGGAAGGCCAGAGCTTTCCCGGCCAGGAAGTAGTCGTCACGAGCGGACGGGTAGGTGGTGGTGGTCAGGGCGCCCTGCTGGAACACCCCGTCGGTGAACAGCTTCTGCCAGTCGGTGGCAGCCTGAACCAGGGACTCGGAATCCCAGGGGATCTCCCCGGAGGCGGCCCGGTAGATGTCGCCGCCTTCGCCGTACTGGTTGGAAAGCCAGACGAAGAAGTCGGTGTCGTGCCAGGTGTCAGCGGCCCCCATCGCGAACGGGGTGTAGCCGGCAGCCGCCGCGGCCTTCGACACGTTCACCAGCTCTTCGTAGTTGGTGGGCAGGTCCAGTCCCAGCTCGGTGAACAGATCCTGGTTGTACAGGTAGAACTGCATCCCGGCGGTGAGGATCGGCACGGCGGCCTCGACCCCGTCCTGGGTGGTGGTTTCCTTCCGAGCTTCAGCGCGAACCTGGTCGATCCAGTCGGCGCCGTACTCGTCCACGGGCAGGGCGTATTCGGCGTAGTCGTCGAACGAGGCGCCCGCCTGAATCCCGTACAGGTCGGGGGTTTCCCCGGCCAGGATTTCGTTGTCCAGGTTGGTCCGGAACGCGTCGTAGTCCTCGTCGCGCTGGAAGTCGATCTTGATCCCGGGGTTCTCGGCTTCGAAAGCTTCGATGAGCTCGGGCCACTGCACCTGGGTTGGCAGCCAGGTGCGGAACGACAGGGTGATCTCGTCGCCACCGGTCGCGCTCGCGTCGCCGGACTGGTCCTTCGACTGGCTGGCGCCCCCGGAGGAGCAGGCCGACAGGCCCAGGGTAGCGGCCGCGGCAAAACTGAGCGCCGCCAGCCCTAGCTGACGTTTATTCTTCATTGGGTTCTCCTTTTCGAGGTGATGCGGTTGTTGTTGATTCAGACTGGGTGATCTGGGTTCGGGTCAGCCCGGTTAGGCTGGCCCGTTCGAGGTGGAGGCGGACTTGGTCGCCGGCGGCTGCGGTCAGGCGGACAGTCTGTTTCGCGCCTGACTTGGCGGTGACCAGTAGCGGTGAACCGGTGGCCGTTCCCTCGACCCGAACTGTGGAGTCGGGGGCCGGGAGCCAGAGGTCCATCGTGACGGCCCACTGGTGGTGGGCGGGCGAGGCGATTAGGGTCAGGTCGGCGCGTTCGGCCCAGAGGCCGGCCGTTTGACCGGTCGAGTAACCGGTCGAGGTGGCCGTCAGCGGCTGATCCGCCCGGACCGCCGCCGCCAGGGCGCCTCCCTGACTCGGGTGCCAGTCAAAGTGTTCAGTTAGGCGAGCGGACCCAACCTCGACCCGGGTGTACTGACCGAGCACGGCCACGCCCGCGGGATCCAACCCGGCCGCGTGGGGCACCCGCAGCAGCACCTGGTGTCCTCGCCGGAGCACCACCTCGGCCAGGCCACGCTCAACTTGCAGCGGTTGCCACGCGGCGAAGTCGAAGTCGGTCAGGTGCGCACAGTCCAGGTCGGTCCAGATGCCGTTGGTCAGCTGGCGTGCGGTCACCGTCTGCGCTCCCGCGTCGAACCAGAAGGCCAGTTGGTCCAGGTCTCCGTGTCGGATCGGCACCAGGGCGAATCGAGCGCCGGAGTCGCCGGGCTCAGCCCGAACCCAGAACTCGCTGACGTAGGGACCGACCGCCTCGGCAAAGATTTCCTCGGCCAGTCGGGCCGGCGGCAGTTGGACCGGTTGGGACCACTGGATCCCGGCGGGGCTGGGGGCCACCACCGGGTTGGCGCTGGGACCCTCGGTCCAGAGTTCGTCGCCGTCAAAATGGAGTCGGTCCAGGCGCATCTGCCGCTGTTCCACTCCCTCCAGGCGCTCCTCCGCCAGGTTCCGACCGTGGTAGACGATCCACCAGTCGACCAGGTTTGGTGCCTGGATGACGGAGTTGTGCCCGGTCCCCTCGACCTCGTCGGTCCGGTACATCAGCGGCGCGAAGGTGCGCTCACCGGGCATCTTCTGCCAGGCGAGCTGGTCGAAGCTGGGCCCAAGGGGCGCCCGGGCGTAGCCAATGAAATAGTCGGGGCGCAGGTAGGCGTTGCCGGAGTAGGTCAGGTAGGCGTGATCGCGATGGGTGAAGAAGGCGGCTCCCTCGATCGTGTGCCAGTCGCGCCCGTCGCCGAACCGGTCTTCGGCAAAAACTTCCTGCTTCAGGGTGGGGACCACCACCGGGTGTGGGTCCCCGGCCAGGTGGGTCAGATCTGTCATTCGGTCCACCACGATGGCGGTGCCGGGCCGGTCCAGGGAGAGCCCGGTGAACTCGTTGCTGGCGTAGAACATCAGGGGTGAGCCGTCCTCGGCCACGACGACGTCCGCGTCAATGGCGAACCGGTCGTCCCGGAGCCGGCGCTGGGAGGTGAACGGGCCGAGCGGGTGCGAGGCGGTGGCCACCCGGAGCCGCTGCTCGTGGTTGTCCTCCACCCCGGCGGGCCGGTCCGACACGTACATGTAGAACGTGCCGTTGCGGTAGACGACGCACGGGGCCCAGAAGGCTCGCCGGTCAGAGTCGGTGAACGCGAACCCGTGATACTCCCAGTGGACCAGGTCTGGGGACGAGGAGACCCGCACCCCGTCCTCGTCGGTGGAGTAGCAGTAGTAGGCACCCAGGTAACTGAGGACGAAGGGGTCCGGATTGGTCAGGGTGGGGTCGGCGAACTGGGCCGGGTTTTGGAAGGTGCTCACTAGCTCTTCACCGCCCCGGCGGTTACGCCCGCCTGCAGGTACTTCTGGCTGAACAGGTACACCACCAGCGTCGGGACGGTCATCAGGATCAGGCCGGCGTAGAGGGTGGAGATGTCCTGCTGACTCATTCGGTCAAACTGGAGCAGTGAGATGGCGCGGGTAACGGGGAACAAGTTGGGGTCTTTCAGTAACAGCAGGGGGAGGAGGTATTCATTCCAGGTGTAGACGAAGGAGAGGACGCCAACCGTGGCCAGCGTGGGGCCTGAGAGCGGCATCAGGATTCGCGCGTAGATTCGAAGCGAACCGCATCCGTCCAGCAGGGCCGCCTCTATCAGCTCGTCGGGCAGCGAGTCGAAGTGCGTCTTCATGATCATCAGCATCATCAGGGAGTTGAACGCCACCATGGGGACGATTACGCCCAGATAGGTGTCGCGCAGGCCCAGCGTGTTGATGGTGGAGAACACCGGGGTGACCACGGAGGCAATCGACACGGCCAGGCAGGCCAGCAGCAGTGAGTAGAGCAGGTTCCGCCCGCGGAAGACCATCTTGGAGAACGCGTATCCCCCCAGCGAGGAGATCAGCATGATGATCAGGCTGGATCCGACCGCCAGGATGAAGGAGTTGCCGATCGCCTTCCAGTAGTTGAAGGTGTCGTGCGTGAGGACGTCGTAGTAGTTGCTCCACCCGCCGACCTGCACTGACTTCCAGATCGCCAGGACGATCGGGTACAGCCACAGGCCGACCAGGGCCAGCAGGGCGACGTACTTGGCAACATTGGCCAAAATCCGGGAGTTCATCTTAGCTCCTCTTGCTCTTGCGGTTGGTCCACAGGGTCTGAGCCAGGGTCAGGACGAAAGCCAGGATCAGCAGCACGGTGCCGATGGCACTGGCGTAGCCGGCCTCGCGGTTGGCCCGCTCCTGGTAGAGGAAGGTGGTGAGGAACTGGGTGGAGACGCCCGGGCCGCCCCCGGTGGTCAGCCAGACGACGTCGAAGGTTTTCAGCGAGCCGACGATCCCCAGCACAATCAGGGTGGCGGTCACGCCGCGCAGCGACGGGATGGTGACGGAGAACAGTCGTCGCCACCAACCGGCGCCGTCGAGTTGGGCCGCCTCGTACAGGTCTTTCGGGATCGCCATGATGCCGGCGAAGTAAATCATCATGGAAAAGCCCATCCACTGGAACACGTTGATCGCGATGATGGACCAGACGCCCAGATCAGCCCCCAACCAGGTGATGACCTCGTCGGGCCCCAGCAGCCCCAGGGAGCGCAGGCTCTCATTCAGCGTGCCGTAGTTGGCTTCCAGCATGTACTTGAAAACGGTGGCGATGATTGCCGGTGCCATTGAGATCGGCAGAAAAAAGATGGCTTTGAACAGGTTTGACCCGGGCAGCCGATCCGCGCAGAGGACGGCCACAAACAGGCCGAGGATCGCCTGGATGGCGATGGTGGCCACCATGAAGACCAGGTTGTTGCGCAGGGCAATCCAGAAGGTGCGGTCGTTGAACAGCTGCACGTAGTTGTCGAGCCCGATGAAGTTCATCCGCTTGAGCCCGTTCCAGTCAGTCAGGCTGGCGAAGACGGTAAACCCAATGAAGTAGTAGATCAGAAACCCTGAGATCAGCACGATTGGCGCTATGTACAGGTACGGCTTGACGCCGCGAGCCAGTTGCTCCACCGCAACCCCCTTCCGTGGTCGAGTCGACTCTCCGTGAGCCGACCATCTTGGTTCAACGTTGAACTACGAAACCGTAATCGGACCAGAGGTTTGGATTGGACTATGATTCAACGTTGAACTAAGACGGTAGAAAAAGCGTAACATAGGATTTGGCCAGAAGAAAGAGAGACCTCAAATTGGTTCAACAGAGACGTTCGAACAGGGTCACGCTGCGGGATGTGGCTGCCAAAGTTGGCGTCAGTCCCAAAACGGTGTCCAACGTGGTCAACTCCCAGGGGTGGGTGTCAGAGCCCGTGCGGGAGGCGGTGCTGGCGGCGATTGACGAGCTGGGATACCGGCCCAACCTGGCCGCTCGCCAACTACGAAGCGGCAACTCGGGGATGATCGCCCTGGTCCTGCCGAGCCTGCGCGAACCCTACTTCGCCGAGTTTGCCTCCAGCTTTGTGGCCGCCGCGCAAAAGCGCAACCTGACGGTGCTGGTCAGTCAGAGCAACGGCGAGCGGGCCCGCGAGATCGAGGCGGTGGAAGGCCACGGCCTGCCCGGGTTGGACGGGATCGTGCTCTCGCCGCTGGAGCTGGAGGCCCAGGACCTGCGCCGGCGAAAGTCCCCCGCGCCCCTGGTCCTGATCGGTGAGTACGGCGAGGCCCTGCACGGGCAGGGGGTTCCCCACGTCGGGATTGACAACGTCCAGGCGGCACTCGACGCCACCAAGCACCTGCTGGCGCAGGGGCGAAAACGAATTGCGGTCGTTGGCTACCAGGAGGACCAGAGCCAAGCCACCTCCCGCCTCCGGTTCGAGGGCTACCGGGCCGCGCTGGAAGAGGCCGGCCTCCAACTAGACCCGGCCCTGGTCGGAAAGGTTCAACGCTTCAACCGGGCGGAAGCCTCCCAGGCCGTCCGGGAACTGCTGGACCGGGGAGCCGGCTTTGACGGGCTCTTCTGCTTCTCAGACTCAATGGCGTTCGGCGCCATCCACACGCTGTCGGCCGCGGGAATCTCCGTCCCGGATCAGGTGCGGGTGATCGGCTTTGACAACATCGAGGAGGGGCAGTTCTCCTACCCAGCGTTCGACACGATTGACCCGTGCGCCGACTTCGCCTCGGAGCAAATCCTGGATCTGCTGGCCGCCGGCGGGGCCCCGGCCGCCCACGTGTCGGTTCCCCACCGAATCGTGGTTCGATCCAAGCCGAGCCAAACCACCCCCTAGCGGCCCGTATCCCGCCGCAGCCCCCAGATCGCTAGCGCCATGAAGGCGCCGGTCCAGCCGAGGAAACTCAAAACCATGTTGGGGGTGAACCCATCCCAGCCAAACAGGGGCCGAATGACAATCTCGTTGACGCCCCAAAGCGGGGTCCACGGGGCCAGCCGCTGGAAAAACTCACCCATCTGGTCCAAGGGAATCGTCATCCCCGCGCCAAACGCCGACAGGACAATGACCGCCGAGGTGGCGGCGTAGGCACCGTCAGAGCGCAGGGCGAAACCGCACCCGAACCCGATCGCAGAGGCCAGTGCCGAGCAGATCATCACCAGGATGGCGGTGACCACCCAGGCGCTCCCACTCATTTGAGCACCGGTGAAGTGGCCGACCAGATAGGTGACCAGGATGACCAGGGAAGACACCCCGACACTGGCGACGAGGCGGCCAACGATCTGCCAGGTAGCCGACAGGGGAGTGAGCGCATAGAGGCGGCCCACCCCCTGGGCCCGCTCCAGACTGACCGAAGCCCCGAACGAGGCGGAAGACAGCAGCACCCCGAACAGAGTCATCGAGACCAGCACCTGGGCAGCGACGTTGCCGGACCCCACCGAGTAGGAGGAGTACTCCTGGTTGGCCCCAAACATCAGGTACATCAGCACCGGCATGGCCAGGGCAAAACCAAGGTTGAACGGGTTCAGCGCGACCTGGCGGAACATGGCTCCGATCAGGTGCCCGAGCCCGCGAGCCGGGGGAGCAAGGGGCTTGGCAGCCTTGATTTCAGCGAGGTTCATGCGCGGGCCCCTTCCGGCTCGGATGCGACTTCGGCAAAGATTTCTTCCAACGAGGAGTCGACGATTCGCAGGTTCCGGCAGCTGGGTTCGGCCAGCACGATCCGAGCGGCATCCTCAAGCTGATCGCCGGACACTTCCAGGTGAGTGCCGGTCCACCGCTGTTCCCAGTTGAGCCGATCCAGCAGCGGCGACAGGCGGTCGCGCGCAGACTCGGAAACCTCAACGCTCAGCCGAGCCCGGCCCTGGCTGAGCAGTTCGTGGGTGGGGGCGTCCACGGCGATTCGCCCCTGGCTCATGATCACGGTCCGCTGCGCGTGGGTTTCCGCCTCGGCCAAATAGTGGGTGGCGAAAATCAGGGTGACATCGCTGACGATCAGGTGCCAGAATTCCTGGCGGGCGGTGGGATCCATCCCGGTGGTGGGCTCATCCAGAAACAGCACCATCGGCCGTGGCAACAGGGCCAACGCCAGACGAAGACGCTGCTGCTCGCCGCCCGACAGCTTGCCGACGCGGCGCCGCTTCAGGTGCTCCAGGTTGGTCCGAGCCAGCAGCTCGTCAATTGGAGCAGCGTTTTGGTAGAGCGAATGGAAAAGCTTCAGCGTCTGGATCACGGTTCGGTCGGTGGGAAGGGCGCCCGTCTGGTTCACCACTCCCACCAGGCCGCGACCAATCGCCTCTCGCGCCGGCATCCCCAAAATGTGGGCGGAGCCGGAATCTGGTTTGACCAGGCCTAGGGCACTGTCAAGGAGGCTGGACTTGCCGGCCCCGTTCGGGCCCAACAGGGCTACCACCTCGCCCTGGCTCACCTGCAGGGTCACGTGATCGACGGCGCGCACGTGGCCGCGATAGGTAATGCCGATGTCGCGCAGGTCCAGCGCCAAAGGGGTTTCGTTCATGGGACCACCGTACGTGTTGATCGGTCTGGCGGCGCGGGGAAATGAGCATGGCGGAGGGGTTGCACGGGAGGCGGGGCACGAGGCGGGCTGGTTTGGTACCATGCCGGCGCTGGTTGCGAAACGAGCCGGGAAGGGAGTAACAAGAGATTGTCCTGCGTGGGCTCGGAATTCCGTTGCAGGAGTTAAGGAGTTGGTGGTGATTCACCTTCGACGGCAACAGCAGGCAGGCCCAGTGGAGCTAGCTACAGCCCAGCTCCGCCGGTTTCTGCGACCGCTGGCCGCCCGGGTGGGGCCCGATCGGGCCGGCAGTGCACTCATTCAGTTTCCACAGAACTATAAGGAGTATTCGTGGACCTCAAGATTGGTGTCGTAGGTTTTGGTTTGCGCGGGCATCTGGCGCTGGAGGCTCACCGTCCCGGTGAGGGCTCCGTCGTCACCGCCGTCTGTGACCTGAGTGAGCGCTCGCGGACAGAAGCCCGGGCGGCATTCCCGGACGCGCTCATTACCCCTGACCTGGACCATCTGCTCGCCTCCGGCGTCGACGCCGTCATGGTGCTCACCCCCGACGACACCCACGCAGCGGTGGCAGTGCCGGCCCTGGAAGCCGGGGCCGCGGTCTTTTGCGAGAAGCCGCTAGAGACATCGATCGAGGGTTGTGACCGCATTCTTGAGGCGGCCCGGCGGACTGGGTCCCGGCTGTACGTTGGGCACAACATGCGGCACATGCCGGTGATCACGCTGATGCACGACCTGATTGAGGCCGGCCGGATCGGCGAGGTGAAGGCGGTTTGGTGCCGTCACTTCGTTGGCAACGGCGGGGACTACTACTTCAAGGACTGGCACGCGGACCGGTCGCGGTCGGTGGGACTGCTGCTCCAGAAGGGTGCCCACGACCTGGATGTGATCCACTGGCTGGCGGGGGCGTACACGGTCCGGACGCAGGCAATTGGTTCGCTCAGCGTCTACGGGTCGATCACGGACCGGCGGGACCGTTCGGGTGAGCGGATGTCAGAGTGGTTCAGTCTGGACAACTGGCCGCCGACGGCCGCGACCGGGCTGAACCCGGTGGTGGACGTGGAGGACATCTCGCAGGTCAACCTGGTGCTAGACAACGGGGTGCTGGGATCCTACGAGCAGTGCCACTTCACGCCCGACTACTGGCGGAACTACACGGTGATCGGAACCGAGGGCCGGCTGGAGAACCTGGGGGACGAGGTCGGCGCGGAGGTCAGGCTGTGGAACCGTCGCCATCGGGGTGCGGCGCCAGCGGACGAGTCTTTCATCGTTGGCGAGGTGGAGGGGGGCCACGGCGGGGCCGACCGCCTCCTGATTGACGAGTTTCTCGCGTTTGTCCGCGAAGGGGTCCCGACTCGCACCTCCCCGGTGGCTGCCCGCCAGGCAGTGGCCACCGGGCTGGTCGCCACGGAGTCTATTCGCGGCAACGGTGGGTTGCTGCCGGTTCCCCAGCTGGACCCGGAACTGGTGGAGTACTTCGACCTCGGCCAGGTACGGCGCTAGCTGCGCTCTAGGAGCGGTTGGTCCGCAGCAGGTGCAGCGCGCCGGCAAAGATGGAGAGCAGGAGGGCGGATCCGGCGACCAGCAACGCCTCCGAGCGAAGCGGAGTCACCGCCACGTCCCACAGCAACTTGGCCACCTCCTGTCCCCCGCCGACGTCAGCCAGCGCAAAGGCGCCCAGCAGCGGGGCCACCAGCCAGACGAGGGCAGAGAGAAACGCGGTGGCAAAAGCGAACCGCCCCAAAGACACCAGGCGCGCCCGGGACAGCAGCAGGCCCAGGGCCGCAATGCCGGCGGTCACCCACGGCAGGTAGGGTCCGTAGTCCACAATCAGGTTCACGAAGGTGCGGGCGGCGGGAGGATAGTTCACCTCGACCAGGACCACCTCAGAGTCGGCCGCCAGGGGAGCCAGGAAAGAGACGAAGCTGAATCCCTGCTGCTGCAGGTACTCCAAGATGATGGAGACAAACGGCCCGGCCTGCAGGACCAGGGTCTGCGAGTCGGGACCATCCCCGGTCAGACCCGTGATCAGCTGGGAGTGGATCTGGTTGATTCCCTCGGTCCAAACCTGGGCGAACTGGGGGGATTGCAGGGCCGGCAGGGCCTCGCCGTGGACGGTTTCGGCCACCCGGTCGCCCAGGCGCGATACCCAGTCGGAGGAAGTGTCGGACAGGCCCAGGTCCAACCCAAACAGGCCGACCACGTCGTCGACCGCCCCAGCCGCCGACTGAGTGAACTGTGCCACGGCTGACTGTTCAATCGCCTCGCCGGCCGCCTCGGACACCTGCCCGGCCAGATACTGCTGGAAAGCGCTCTTGCCCGCCACCGGCTGGTACAACGCGGTGAAATTGTCCGTGTCCAGCAGGTAATTCTGGATCCACTGGGAAACCAGGGTCACCGGAACCATCAGTGCGGCCACGGTTAGTAGGAGGCCGGCCAAGAAGCGCCTCATTAGGTTCCTCCTGCGTAGTTGGACACTATCTGCTCAAGGAGCATACCGGCACCGGGGTTGAGGTGGGAACTGGACTATCGTCGAGCCATGAGAATCATGCCCGAGGGGATTGACCTCCCCGACATGCGCCAATTGGTGCATGAACACTTTGAGGAGATGGTGGCAATGTCGGCCCCGGAGATTACCGGGGCACTGCACGTTGTCCGCTTCGCAGATTCGTCCATCACCCTGTTTGGACTGCGAGAAAGCGGGAATCTCCTGGCTTGCGGGGCGCTCAAAGACCTGGGTGATGGCACGGTGGAACTGAAGACCATGCGGGTGGTGGAGGAGGCTCGTGGACGCGGGATCGGCGCGATCATGCTGGAGCATCTGATGGACGAGGCGACCCGGCGCAACTATGTGCGGGCCTACCTGGAGACGGGGTCGGAAGACTTCTTCATTCCCGCCCGGCGCCTCTACCTGAGCCACGGGTTCGTGGAGTGCGGGCCGTTCGCGGAATATAAGGTGGACCCCCACTCGGTGTTTATGTGCCGGGAGCTGACAAACGCGGCCGGAGTCACAATGGCGGAACCGGGCGCAAGTGGAAATGAGTGAGTCCCAGCCGTTATGCTTGGAAAATACTGGAGACGTCGCATAGTCCGGTCGAGTGCGCCTCCCTGCTAAGGAGGTAGGGGTTCACGCCCCTCGCGGGTTCAAATCCCGCCGTCTCCGCCAGTGGTAACAGGTTGAAGCCCCTGACAGGTGCAAGCTTGTCGGGGGCTTTGCTCTTGGGTGTTGATTGGACCTGGCAGCGGCCACGTCCCAACCCGCAGTTGGCGCCGCCAGTCTTTGCCGTAAACCAGCCGGATTTAGCTACTTGTCGGAGGTCAAATGTATGGTGAGTAGAGTTTCTTGAGTTGGACAATGGGGCGTGGTCAAGAACCACGACCAGAGGTGGGAGGCAACAGGATGGTAGCGGCCGGAGGCAACGGACAGCGGGCAGAGCTGCACAAGATGATTTGGCAGGTTGCCAACGATCTGCGCGGTTCGGTGGACGGGTGGGACTTCAAGTCCTATGTCCTGGGAATGCTGTTCTACCGCTTCATCTCTGAAAACCTGACCAACTACATCAATCAGGGTGAGCATGCGTCCGGCAACGTGAACTTCGACTTCGCCAAATGCTCCGACGATGAAATTGGTGACGACGACGTCGTTGACCTGATCAAGGACAAAGGCTTTTACATTCGCCCCTCTGAGCTGTTTGAAAACGTCCGCGGCCGCGCGGCCCAAGATGAGAACCTAAACGAGACCCTTGAACAGGTGTTCAAAAACATTGAGGGGTCAGCTGTTGGGTACGACAGTGAGAACGACATCAAGGGACTGTTTGACGACCTGGACGTGAACAGTCCGAAGCTGGGCACCACGGTCGCCAAACGCAATGAAAAGCTGGTGAAGCTGCTCAATGAGATTGCCAGGCTGCCGTTGGGCGATTTCGGGGACAACACGATCGATCTCTTTGGTGACGCCTACGAGTACCTAATGCAGATGTACGCCTCCAGTGCGGGCAAGTCTGGTGGGGAGTTCTACACGCCCCAAGAGGTCTCTGAGCTGTTGGCACGCATTACGACCAGGGGTAAGACCAAGATCAGCAAAGTCTACGAAGGTTTTCAAGCGGAATGGATACGGGTTTGCGGCGGCTGCGTGCATGCAGCGAGAGTGGTGCAAACTCGACGTAGTTGGTGAAAGCGGCTTCCAGCACATTTGGCAGAGTGTGCGGACGTTCAGGAGGGAGGTTTAGCGATGAGCATGAACTTGAAGTTATCAGTGACGAGGGGGCGTGCGATTAGCTAAAGTAAAGTCGTAAGGTGTTTCCTGAAGCAGCACGGTCCTGCGATAGGCTCCGACAGCATTGATCCTGAGCGACTGAGTAAAATACTTGGTGTCGGTTTAGATTTGCTCGGTAGCTTTTCAACTATTTGTGAGTAATTCACCATGTACCTACTCTGTCGTGGCCAATAGCGGCGACGACCTTAGCGCCAGGTCGAAGTATGAGATCTACGGAGCAATATTGAGCATAGTCTTTTCGGCAGCGAGACGAGCCGGCCACTCGGCGCAGTGTGTGGATCGCTTCTTCGAGGAAATTGGCGTACTTCAGCGGCTCGGCGATCGCGCAAATGCCGTGGCGACGAATTGACGCCGACGCCCTATCGAACACCCACGATTCTAGACGTTCCGCCACAGCCAGCTTCGAGGATGCGACCGATTGGTAGAGATAGACTTCGGTGATGATACGCGTATCTTGGGTACGACCTAGCGCATCGACGATGATGTGGTGTTCTGCCACCCCACGACAACAGTGTTCGAGAACCTTGGTTGGGTCCTCAAAATCGAACGTAGTGGCGGCATCCTTTCCGCAAAACAGCCTCCGCCCACCATCGGTGAGTACGGTTGTTGCTGAAATCGTGATTATCGAACACCCGTAGTTCTTTGGTCATGGCTGGCTCCTTCTATAGAGCCAACGTCAGTGATGCCGGATTGCGTGCAAAGCTCTCTGAGGCGAGGCCACGAGCAAACGAAAAGTTAAGCCTTTCTCGTGAGAGCACTTGGAGCACGCACAAACTTGGCAGCGGCAAGCAACTCCGAGGTGTCCGCAGGATATTGGGCGCGGCGATAGAATTGGCAAGGTACCTGAAAGTGAGGTGAGAATGGTGAATGGTGACATCAACGTCTATTGCGATGAGAGCACCCATCGTCCCAACGACGGCAAGCCGTTCATGGTGCTCGGAGCAGTTGTCTCACCGGTCGCGCTCACGAAGGACATCTCTCATCGGCTGGTTGAGCTTCGCGAAGAGCATGGATTACCCCGTGACTTCGAGATTAAGTGGAACAAGGTCTCAGCAGGTAAGCTCGACTTCTACCTCGATGTAGTGGACTACTTCTTCGAGGATGATGATCTCGAGTTGAGGGCAGTGGTGGCTCCCAAAGACGGACTCGACCATGCTAAGTTCGGGCAAAGCCATGATGACTGGTACGACAAAATGATGTTCTACCTCGTTCGGAACGTCATTTCTTCCACAGGCAGGTCACGTATCTATCTTGATAAGAAGGACACTAGGGGTGGCGTCAAGGTCAGCAAGTTACATGATGTAATCTCCAACACTGTTTACGACTTCGACCGCAAAAAAGACTACGCAGGAACACCTGTTGGAAAGATCGTGCAGGCTACAAGCGTGATTACTCTCGGGGCTGACACCAACGCCTTGTACGGGGGGGCAATGGAACAAGAAGACAGACGAGCGAGAGGTAGACGAGCAATGAGAAGGATCAGCTACAACCCGTTGTGGAAGAAGCTCGTCGACAAAGGATGGCTCAAACGCGACCTCCAGCACAAAGCTGGGATCAGCTCCGGCACCGTCGCCAAGCTCGGACGCAATGAAAACGTCACGACCGCCGTACTCGTCAAGATCTCCGAAGCACTCGACTGCGGGCTGAGCGACATTACAGAAATCGTCGAAGGCGTGGAGGGGGACAGCGATGTCAAAGCTCACTGAAGAGGACGTCAAGCTCAGGTTTATCACTCCTGCAATCACCGAGACGGCTGGTTGGCGTAAAGAGCAGTTGCGAATGGAACTTGTCATCGCTCCGGGGCAGGTCATTGTTCAAGGGACCAAGACTAAACGTGACGAGATCAGCAAAGCGGATTACGTGTTGCTGGGTTCGAAGTCCCGTAAGCCGCTTGCGGTTGTTGAAGCCAAAGACATGGAACACACCGTCGCCGCAGGCCTCCAGCAGGCGCTTGGGTATGCCGCGAAGCTTGACGCGCCGTTTGCCTACTCATCAAATGGCAGGGGCTTCATCGAGCACGACTTCTTCACCGGTATTGAGCGAGAGATTGGCTTGGATGAGTTTCCAACCGAAGAGGAGCTGTGGCGGCGCTACATGGTCGGCAAAGGTCTCAATGCTGAAGGTGCGGCACTGATTGCGGAGCCATGCCATGTTGACCCGTTCAAACCGCAAGAAGCCCGCTATTACCAACAAGCAGCGATAGACCGCACGCTGGAAGCAATTGCTCACGGCGACCGCCGTCTACTCCTGGTCATGGCCACCGGAACTGGTAAGACGTTCACCGCGTTTCAGATCATTTGGAGGCTCCTCAAAGCTGGCTATGTGAAGCGGGTGCTCTACCTGGCCGACCGCAATGTGTTGATTGATCAGACCATTAACGGTGACTTTGAGCCGCTCTCAGGCCGCATTACCAAGGTCAAAGGCAAACAATTGGATTCCTCCTACGAGGTCTACATGAGCTTGTATCAGCAGCTTGCCGGTGAAGAGGGTGAAGAACCATTCCGGCAGTTCAAACCCGAGTTCTTTGACCTCGTCATCATTGACGAGTGCCACCGTGGATCAGTGCGCGAGGAATCGCTGTGGAGGCGTGTTCTCGATTACTTCTCGAGTGCCATCCACATTGGTATGACGGCAACACCGAAAGAGACGAAGGAAGTGTCGAACATCGACTACTTCGGTGAACCCGTCTACACCTACAGTTTGAAACAGGGTATCAAGGATGGCTTCCTCGCCCCGTACAAGGTGATTCGTGTTGGCTTGGACGTCGACCTGGAGAACTGGCGACCGTTCGAGGGGCAGGTCGATGTCGACGGCAACGAAGTCGAAGATCGCGAGTACAACGTCAAAGACTACGACCGTAACCTCATCATTGACGAGCGCACCCAGATGGTCGCCAAGTACGTGACGTCCTGGCTGGAGAAGTACGGCACGGACTCGAAGACCATCGTGTTCTGCGTCGATATTGAGCACGCCGAACGGATGCGTCAAGCCCTAGCGAACGAGAACCTTGAGCGGGTTATCGAGGACTACCGATACGTTATGAAGATCACCGGAGATGATAAAGAGGGCAAGGCTCAGCTCGACAATTTCGCTGATGTCAACGAGCAGTATCCGACACTGGTCACCACGTCAAAACTGCTCACCACGGGTGTCAACGTCAAAACGATCAAGCTCATCGTCTTGGAGTCCAACATCGGGTCGATGACGGAGTTCAAACAGATCGTTGGACGCGGCACCCGGCTCGATCCTGAACACGGCAAAGAGTTTTTCACAATCATGGACTTCCGTGGATCAACCCGACTATTTGCCGACCCAGACTTCGACGGCAACCCAGCAGGCAGCATCGACATGCCTCCGCCCGAGCCTGGAGACGATGGCGAGATCCCCGAACCCGAATGGCCAGACGACGAAACTGTAGAAGACCCCGGGGATGGAGATGACATCGAGAACTCCGGCCCGGATGGTGTGATCATCTGTAATCCACCGTGGATCACCGAACCGGACCCCGAAAAGCAAGGGAAGGTGCGAGTTCGGGGTGTTGAAGTCAAACTGCTCAACGAACGCGTGCAGTACGTCGATCCCGTCACCGGAAAACTCGTGACCGAATCGATCCGCGACTTCTCGAAGCGTTCATTGCTGAATACCTACTCCAGCCTCGACTCATTCCTCACCGCTTGGTCGCAGGCCGAACGAAAAGACGAACTCATCGGCCAGCTCAACAGCCGAGGCGCCTTCCTTGAAGCCATCCGAGAAGAAGCTGACGGCAGATTCTTCGACGTCGACGATTTCGACCTCATCCTCCACATCGCGTTCGACAGGCCTCCACTGACCAAACAAGAGCGCATCGATCATGTCAAGAAGCGTGGCTACCTTCACAAATATTCAGACACCTGCCGCGAAGTGTTGGAGGCGCTCTTGGATAAGTACGCAGATATCGGTATATCTGAAATCGAAACAACCAGAATCCTCAGCGTTGACCCGTTCACCCAGTACGGATCACCGCAGAAGATTGCCCGTCTCTTTGGAGGACGCGACGCCTACCTGCAGGCAATTCGTGATCTCGAAGATGCCCTCTACGAAGCTGCATAAGGAGCACAAGTAGCCGATGAGCTTGAACTCATTTATTTCCACCTCCCGCAAAATCATGCGCGGAGACGCCGGGGTCGACGGCGACGCCCAACGCATCGCCCAGCTCACCTGGCTGTTGTTCCTTAAGGTCTACGACGCGAAAGAAGCAGACTGGGAGTTCCACAACCCAGCCTACGAATCCATCATCCCCGAGGCGCTCCGCTGGCGCTCCTGGGCACCAGACCTGAAAGACGGGCGCTCCAAAACCGGCGAAGAACTACTTACATTCCTCAACACGGAACTCTTCCCGGCCCTCAAAGCTCTGCCGATCACCGTATCGACACCACTCAGCCAATCAGTCGTGCGCGCCGTATTCGAAGACTCAAACCAGTACATGAAGGATGGCATCCTCATCAGGCAGCTCGTTAATCTCATCGACGAGATCGACTTCGAGGATTACGCAGACCGTCACGCATTCGGCGAGATCTACGAAACACTCTTGAAAGAACTCCAAAGTGCGGGCAGCTCAGGTGAGTACTACACGCCACGCGCGGTCACCGACTTTATGATCGAGATGATCAACCCCAAACTTGGCGAGACCGTCGCGGACTTTGCTGCCGGAACAGCTGGGTTCCTCACCTCAGCGCTCAAACATCTCGACAAACAGGTCGAAAGCGTTGAAGACCGCGAGGCATACCGTTCCAGCGTTTACGGCATCGAAAAGAAACCAATGCCGTACTTGCTCGGCGTGACCAACCTACTGCTGCACGACGTAGACCAGCCCCAGTTCATTCACGGCAACTCACTCGAACGTAGCGTACGCGACTTCAAAGACAGCGAGAAGTTTGACGTCGTCACCATGAATCCGCCTTACGGTGGAACTGAACAAGAGTCGGTGAAGGCCAACTTTCCGCAAGCCTTCCGGTCTTCCGAAACCGCAGACCTCTTCATCGCGCTCATCACCTACCGGCTCAAACGAAACGGGCGAGCCGGGGTCGTGCTGCCCGACGGGTTCCTCTTCGGTAACGACGGAGCGAAACTTGCACTGAAAGAGCGGCTCCTCAAGGAGTTTAACCTTCACACCGTCATTCGACTGCCAGGATCAGTGTTCTCGCCCTACACCTCGATTGCCACCAACCTGCTGTTCTTCGACAACACCGGCGGAACCAAAGAGACCTGGTACTACCGAGTTGACCTCCCCGAAGGCTACAAAGCCTTCTCAAAAACCAGACCAATGCTGAGAGAACACCTGGATGACGCCGTTGAGTGGTGGGCGGATCGCCAAGAGATCGAAGACGCTGACGGGAACCCCAAAGCCCAGCGGTTCACCGCCGATCAGCTCATCGAAGGCGGCTACAACCTCGATAGGTGCGGCTTCCCGCAGCAAACAACCGTCGTTCTCAGCCCAGAAGAGACCATCGCTGAGTACAAGGCAAAGCGCGCTGAACTTGATGCACAAATCGATGCAAAAATCGCGCAGATCGAAGCACTACTGGCGGTGACCGAATGATCGCTGACCGCCTCCGCGCCGCTATCCTCCAAGCAGCGATCAGCGGCAGACTCACCGACCAGCGCCCAGAAGACGGCACCGCAACAGAACTCCTCGAACAGATTGCTGCCGAACGCGATGCACTTATCAAAGAGAAGAAACTGAAGAAAGCGAAGTTGCTGCCACCCATTACAGGCGAGGATCGGCAATTCGTGATCCCCCCGAGTTGGGTATGGACTCGTGTGGGGGAAGTCGCGAGATATGCTCAGCGCGGGAAATCTCCGATCTATGCAGATGTTTCACCGTACTCGGCGGTCTCTCAAAAGTGCGTGCGTTGGTCGGGGTTTGATTCCACATTTGCGCGCCCGTATGCGCCCAAGGCCTTCGAGGCGCTTCCGCAGGAACGAATTCTGAGCGCAGGCGACATTCTATGGAATTCGACAGGCACTGGCACTGTAGGCCGGTCAACAGTTTTACCTGACTCAGGTGACTACTCGGCGATGGCAGCGGATTCGCATGTCACAGTTATACGAACCTTCCGAAAGGTACTTCCTCGGTTTGTTGACGTCTTCATCTCGTCGCCACATATTCAGCAGAACATGGATGATTTGACAAGCGGAACTACTAAGCAGCAAGAACTCAACTTGGGCACCATCCTTGAGCTGCCGCTTCCGCTGCCACCGCTGGCCGAACAGGAACGCATAATCGCGAAACTCGATGAGGTTCTGCCGCTCATTGACCAACTTGCTGAACTCGAGAGAGAGAGAGAGCATCTAGACCGCGAGTTCGCGAAGGCAATCGAACGCGCGATCCTCCAAGCTGCCATCAGCGGCAAACTCACCAAGCAACTCCCCGAAGACGGTACAGCCACCGAACTCCTTGAAACCATCAAGAACGAACGCCAGCAACTCGAACAGGAGGGCAAAATCAAAAAACAGCAGCCACTGCCACCAGTGGATAAAACAGACGAGCCCTTTGAGCTGCCAGACACCTGGGAATGGGTTCGTCTCGGTTTTGCCGCTATTTCAAGTCCACCCGTCAAAGCGGTTGATTCTGACGTAATTGGTTTCCTCTCCATGGCCAATATTGAGGACGGAATTTCGGGCAGGATCCATCCCGTTGTACGAAGTTGGCGGGAAGTCAAGACAGGATATACAAAGTTTGGCGAGGGTGATGTTGTTATCGCCAAGATTACGCCGTGCTTTCAGAATAGGAAGTCAGCGGTCATTCGCAACCTTGGGTCAGTTTCTGGGGCGGGCACAACTGAGCTTCACGTACTAAGGCCAGGAACTCGTGTTGAAGCCGACTATTTACTTTCCTTTTTGAAGAGTGAATATGTGCAGGCAGGTTTGGTGCCTCAAATGACTGGAACAGCGGGACAGAAGCGTGTCCCACTCGAAGCGGTGAAAAGGCTGCCTTTCCCACTGCCTACGCCGTCTGAACAGCAGCGTATTGTGTCCAAACTTGACTGTGTGTTGCCTCTGGTGCGAGAGATCGGGGAGTTGGTGTCGTGATTACCAAGGTTCACATCCGGGGGTTTCGTTGTTTCAAGGAGCTTATCTTTGAACCTGACGAGAAAATGAACATCATTGTTGGTGGCAACGAGGCTGGAAAATCCACGATTCTTGAAGCTATCTCAATGGTGTTGACGGGACGCTTGAACGGTGGTCGTTGGGCAAGTGACCTACTCAATCCGTACTGGTTCAACAAGGATCTGGTAGTCGCGTTCTTCGATGACCTTGAAGCAGGTAAAAAACCGAAGCCCCCTGAGTTCCGAATCGACGTCTACTTGGATGTGGAACGCGGCGATGCCGAAAAGATGCGCGGCATGCACAATATGGCGAAGGAAGATTCAGTCGGCGTTACGATGCATGCACATCCAGATGAAGACTATGTGCAAGAATTGGAGTCATATCTCGAGCAACCAGATTGCCCACGGGTTCTGCCAGTGGAGTACTACCGGCTTGACTGGCACGACTTCCACTCAACGTCCTTGTATAGGAAACCCAAAGATATCAATATCGTGGTTATCGATGGCCAGACGATCCGTTCAGAGCGAGCACTTGATTACTACACGAAGCAATTGCTTGAGGAGCGCCTGGATGAGCGCGCGCGTACGGGTATCGCTGTCGAGTACCGAAAGATGCGCTCAAAGCTCGGCCAAGACCTACTGACCGACCTGAATCGCTCGTTAGCGCAGGAATCCGAAGGTCTGCGGGGGCCTACGGTGGGCGTGCAAGTTGACCAGTCGCGGGCAGCGTCGTGGGAGGCAACTCTCGTGCCCGATCTAGATTCGATCCCGTTCAGCCTGTCTGGGCAAGGTGAACAAGCTATAGCGAAAACGATACTTGCGATGGATCGAACTGCGTCGAAGAGCAACTATGTGCTGGTCGAGGAGCCAGAGAATCACCTGTCGCACACTCGCCTGCGGGTACTACTCAAGCTGATCAGTGCTCTGGCAGCCGACCGTCAGGTTTTCATTACTACACATAGTTCGTATGTTCTCAACCGGTTGGGTGTTGATCAGCTTGCGCTCCTGAGCAACGGGGGTATTCACAAGCTCGGTGACATGGATGCTACCACCACGGCTTACTTTCGGAAGCTCTCTGGGTTTGACACCCTGAGAATCCTGCTCGCCGACCGAATGGTGCTCGTTGAAGGGCCATCTGATGAGATTCTGTTCAATCGCTTCTTCTCGGACAAATACGACAAGGAACCCCTCGACATGGGTGTCGATGTCATGTCGATTAGTGGTACGTCATTCAGGCGTGGTTTCGAGCTTGCGGCACTGCTCGACAAACGCATGGTGGCGATCCGAGACAACGACGGCAAGAGTCCTGACGACGTTCGCGCGAAGTTGAATGCCTACCTCATTGATGGCCGACGTGAACTCTACGTTGGAGAGGTGGCGGGTGGTGAAACCCTCGAACCGCAGTTGATTTACGCGAACGGTGAGGACGTCATCCGTCGGTCGCTCGATGTCCAGGATTGTGATGATGTCCTTAAGTGGATGACCAGCCACAAGACCGACGCGGCTTTGGCGCTCGCCGAGACTGCAGAAGAGCTTTCAGCTCCCAAATACATCAGCGAGGCCATCGTCGCGATCATGGCAGATACGCCAGCAGGCTCATGAACAACCACCTGTTCGTGCACGCCGCCGCCGGTTCGGGCAAGACTGAGCGCATCGTACGTGCCTGCGCAAACCGGGAGAGGCCCAAGCGGAGGCTCATCATCACCCTGACCGAGTCGGGGCAAGAGGAGCTGATATCGAGGCTCTCCGCCGCGTGCAGCGCAGACCAGGTACCTGACGTAATTGGCTGGTATGCGTTCCTAATCAAGCATTACGTGCGCCCGTACCTGCCGTGCCTCTTCGATGAAGTCAGGCCCACGGGGTTCATTTTTGATCGCAACCTGCATCCGAAGGACCACTTCCGCTTGAAAGGAGAAGCACGTTATTTCTCTTCTAACGGCTCGATCTATCGAGAGAGCTTGCCTGAGCTCTCCGTTAAGGTGGCTGAAGCGGCACAAGGCAAGGTCGAGAATCGACTGAGTCGAATCTACGACGAGATCATCATCGATGAAGTACAAGACATCAGTCGCAAGAGTCTGGACATACTGGCCCGACTCCTCGACTTTACGAGCCTGCGTTTAGTCATGGTTGGCGATGTTCGGCAATCCTTGCTGGACAGCGACCTCATGTCGTCCAGAAACAAGAACGCAGATCGGTTGCAGTTATTGAGCTGGTACCGAGACCATGAGAAAAGTGAACGTCTCACCATCGAAGAGATGACCACGACTTTCAGGTCTAACCAGACCATCGCGAGCTTCTCTGACGCGATCTTTCCCCCAGAACTGGGATTCGCGCCGACAACGTCGGCCAATAAAGAAATCACCGGACATGATGGCGTTTTCCTAGTTCTCGAGCCGCATCTGAACGACTACGTTCAACGCTATGGAGCGGTTCTGCTGCGTGGCAGCGCTGCGTCAGGAAAGCACCTCAATCATCTGGGATTTACGAACATTGGTCAGGTCAAAGGGCTGACCTACGACCGCGTGATAATCTACCCCACGCAACCGATGCTAGATCTCATCTCTACAGGCAAAGCAATGGCAGCGAAGAGCGCATGCAGCTTCTACGTGGCCGTCACACGAGCGAGGCTGTCGGTGGCCATCATCGTTGACTCGAAAAAGCTAACCAAACGCCTGCAGGATAACCCGACGCTCCCCATCGAATGGTGGGAACCTCCTGAGTGCGAGAGTGATGCGTCGGATGGCGCGAAAAAGGATTGGTCTGGTGACACCGCTGAACCATTTAGCGGAAGAAACGGGTTGGCGCTCCGTAAAGATGTACCGCGAGCGCTGGTTCAAGATGCTCATCTAGGATGGCTTGACGCATAACCAGCCTGGCGTACCCAGTTTCATGAGACGACGAGTCTGACGGCTCTTTATCCACTCTCCGTTGAAGCGAAGGGGTTTGGCTTCCTGATCTGCTTCATCGCTTAGCCACGCCTCGAACCATTTCTGTATCCGATCTGCTCGCTTGTGCGTTCCCGCGTGCGGATCGGGGTCGCTGCTATTGAAGTTTGCGAAGGTGCTGGGTAATGAGCGCAGACGCACCGCCGAGCTGGAAAAAGAAGACATCATCGACGACGTCGTCTTCGAGATTGAGCTGATCAAACAGGTCGAAATCAACGTCGACTACATTTTGCGGTTGGTGCGCCAGCACCAGGAAGACCGCGGTCAACAGCATGACCAAGAGTTCCGCGCTGACATCACCCGGGCCATTGACTCCAGCCCGTCCCTGCGGAACAAGAAAGACCTGATTGAACGGTTCGTCGACACCGTCTCAATGGCAGATGAGATCGACGCTCAGTGGCAGCAGTACGTGTCCCGGCAACGTGAGGAAGAACTGGCCGGAATCATTGCGGAAGAAAAACTGGATCCAGAGCGGACCCGGCGACTGGTCGAAGAGTCCTTCCGCGACGGTGAGCTCCGCACCACCGGAACCCAAATTTCCGACCTGCTGCCGCCCGTCTCCCGCTTCGCCAAGGGCAACCCCCGCCTGAAGCTGAAACAGCGGGTGATTGAGCGGCTCAGCGAGTTCGTCGAACGCTTCAAAGGGTTGGGTTCGTCCGGCGCCCCGAAAGGCTAAGAGAACACGACCGTGGAGTGCCCGTTAAGCAGCACCCGGTTCTGCGCGTGCCAGCGCACGGCCCGGGACAGGACGCGGCGCTCCACATCCTGGCCCTGCGAGACCAACTCCGGCACCGAGTCGGCGTGGGTGACCCGGATGACGTCCTGCTCAATAATGGGTCCCTCGTCCAGGTCCGGGGTGACGTAGTGGGCGGTCGCCCCAATCAGTTTCACCCCGCGGGCGTGGGCCTGCTGGTAGGGACGGGCGCCCTTAAATGACGGCAGGAATGAGTGGTGAATGTTGATAATCCGGCCGGCCATCGCCTCGCACACCCGATCCGACAGGATCTGCATGTACCGGGCTAGGACAATCAGCTCCGCCCCGGTTTCCTCCAGCAGCGCCATCAGCTGGTCTTCGGCCTGGTGCTTCGTTTCCTTCGTCACCGGGATGTGATGGAACGGCGTGTGGTAGAACTCGGCCAGCGGCCGCAGATCCTCGTGGTTCGCCACCACGGCCACCACGTCGATCGGGATCTGCCCCTCATGGGTGTGATACAGCAGGTCTGACAGGCAATGCCCCTCCTTAGAGGCCATGATGATGGTCGGAACGGCCCGACCCGCCTCCGTCAGCGACCAGCGCATGTCCATCTTCGCGGCCAGCTCACCCAACTGGGAGCGAAGCTGATCCACCTCGCCCACCCCTTCCGCCTCCACCCGCATGTGGAAACGCTTCGACGTGGCATCGCCGTACTGCTGCGACTCCAAAATGTTGCCGCCATGGTTGGCGATCGCCCCCGTCACCGCGTGAACAATGCCGGGCTGATCGGGACAGGTCAGGGTCAGAACTAGCTCCATGACAGGCAGTATAGGGAAACCGGCGCCGGCCGGTCACCGCTGCTCACAATTTCCCGGGCACCGGCCGAGGCGAAGTGGGGCTAGTCCTGGTCGCGCTGGACCGGGCGCAAATCGTCCAAAGTGGCGTCCTCCCGGCGCGAGTCGACAAAGTGAGAGTACCCGTCGGCCGCCAACGACTCGAAGAACTGCCCGCCCAGGCGCCGCGGCGGCACCACCAGGCCCACGGCGTGACCGCTGGCCTGCAGTTCCGCGCGCAGGCGGTAGACCGGCACCGGGTCCGAACCCGGCTTGTACAGCAGCGCCACCCGGTCCTCCTGCTCTTCGGGCAGGTCCACCAGGTCGATGATCCGCTCAAACCCAATCGAGAAGCCGCAGGCGGGCACCTCCCGGCCCAGCCACTTGCCGACCACGTGGTCGTAGCGGCCCCCGCCGGCCACCGAAAAGTTCCGGTACCGGTGGGCCACCTCGAAAATGGGCCCGGTGTAGTAGCCCATCCCCCGAACCAGGGTCGGGTCAAACTCAATCTGGCAGGTTGGGGCCAGGGCGCGAACCGCCGCCACGATGGCGGGCAGGTCGTACAGCGAGACGGTCTTCCCGCTGGGCAGGCTCACCTCGCCCGCGGCCAGGGCCGCCTCGGCGTCGATGTTCAGCGAGACCAGCTCGTCGGCCTGGTCCGGGGTGCACAGGCCCCGCTCCAGCAGCTCGGCCCGCACCCCGTCGGCGCCGATCTTGTCGCTCTTGTCCAGGGCGATCAGGGCCGCATCGTGGTGTTCGGACTCCACCCCGACCGCGGTGAGCAGGTCCACCAGGAAGCGGCGATCCCCCAGCAGCACCCGGATGTCTTCGGCCATCCCCAGGGCAGAGAAAGCGGCCAGCGTCGTCACCAGCAGGTCCACCTCGGCCGTGATGTGCTCGTCCCCAATAATGTCGATGTCGCACTGGCGGAACTGGCGGAACCGTCCCTTTTGGGGGCGCTCGGCCCGCCAGACGGGACCGGTCTGCAGGGCGCGGAACACGCGGGGCAGCTCCGCCGCGTGGGTGGCGTAGAAGCGGGTCAGCGGGACCGTCAGGTCGTAGCGCAGCCCCAGGTCGGAGGCATCGCGGGCGATCACCGGTTCGTCGGCGGGCAGGCCGCGCCGCATGATCTCAAAGATCATCTTTTCGTTCTCGCCGCCCTGGTTGGACAGGAGGCGGGTCAGCGGCTCCACCGCCGGAGTTTCGATCTCATCGAAGCCTGCTTGCCGGTACACGTCACGAATGATGCCCAGCACCCGATCGCGCTTCTTCTTCTCTGCGGGCATGATGTCGCGCATGCCGCGGGCAGGAACCACAGGATTAGCCATGATCCCAGTCTATGAAATTTGGACCCTTCGTGTTGTCGCGGTTCTGTCCGGCGCGTTACAGTGATCCGTATCGCAGAACAGCGATTTGGCATCTGCGCCTGCATCTGCTTATTCTTGATGAGGCCTAGCGGCCATGCGCCCGTAGCTCAATGGATAGAGCATCTGACTACGGATCAGAAGGTTGGGGGTTCGAGTCCCTTCGGGCGCGCAGCAGCCCCTGCCGGTGAGACCCACCGTGCGGGGGTTCCGCTCTTTAACCGCTGCCTCAGTTCAACCAGACCGGGACCGAGTCGTAGCCGCCCGCTGGCGGTTCGGACCGCACCCGCGCCCCATCCATCGCCGGCTCAATCATTCGGGTCGCGGCCAGCAAAGCTTGGATCAGCTCGCGCAGCTGCATGGTGCCCAAATCTCGTCCCGGGCAGGCGTGGCGGCCGGTGCCCCACACCAGGTTGAACTCGGCGTGACCGGCCGGGTCGAAACGCTGCTCGCCGAACACTTCCGGGTCCTGGTTGGCGGCCGTCCAGTTCAGCCGGAGTCGCTGGCCGGCCTGCACCTGGGTGTCGCCCACGGTGACGTCGCGGGTGGCCACCCGTCGACTGGCCATAAACGGATCGTCCAGGCGCATGATCTCATCCAGCACCGCCTGCCATTCCGCGTCGGAAACGCCGGTGCGCAGACGCTGCTGCAGGTGCGGGTTGTCGGCCAGGTAGGCGACGACCACGCCAACGCACTGGGCCATGGTGCCCAGGTCGCCCCCGGTCCAGTTGCGCAGAATCGAGGTGATCTCCTCGTCGGTGAGCGCGCGCCCCAGCGACCGGTCCTGCATCAGCTCGGTGGTGACGTCGTCGGTCGGGTGTTCGCGCCGGAATTTCAGCAGCGAGGTGATGATCTCGTTGTACCAGCGGGCCACCTCGGCCGTCTTCTCCAGTTCCCCGGAGCGGGTGGCCGCAAAGTTGGCGTGGACCCACCGGAGCAGTTCCGCCTCCAGTTCGCGCGGCCAACCCAGCCAGGCGCAGGAGCCGCGAACGGCAAACTGGGCCCCCAGTTCCACCGCGTCGATCGCGTTGGAGCCGGCCACCGCCTCCGCCACCACTTCCTCGGCCAGCTGGCGGGTTCCGGCCTGCAGTTCGGCGACGCGCCGCGGGCTCAGGTACCGGTCCACCAGGGCGCGAAACGCCGTGTGGTACTTGCCGTCCATCCCGTTGGGGACCTGCAGGAAGCGGGAAACCGCGCTGGAGAACGTCCGGTCGTCCCGGGCAATCTCGGTCACCAGGGCGTGGTCGTTGACCTGAACCGTCCCGTCCCCGTCCAGCTGAATCGGGCAGTCACTCATGCTGGGCCAACTCTGCGTTCAGGCGCTCAACTTTGCCGTGCATGGCGTCGACCTGGCCGGGGCGCAGGTCTGCTTTCAGCACCAGCGAGACCCGGGGCGACACTTCCGCCACTGCGTCGCAGGCGCGCTTGATCACGGGCATTACCTGATCCCACTCGCCTTCCACAATGGTGAACATCGAGTTGGTTTCGGTGGGCAGGCCCGAGTCGTTGACGACTTTCACGGCCCGGGCCACAATGTGAGCCATGGAGCCGTCGGGCTGGTCGGACGTCGCGGGGGCAATCGAAAATGCAAATAACATACGTCCAGTGTACGAACTCAACCGCCCCGGTGGGGCCGAAGTCCCGTTGTGACGCCAAACTCATAGGGGACCAGCGGCAGGTCTGCGGGGGTGAAAGTGTTGCGAAATTCCGCCAGGCTGGTGACCGCGGGTCCGCCGAGGGATCCGGTCAGCAACTCCAGCACCCGCTCGGTCGGCCAGCCCAGGTCCTCCAGGGTGACCGCGCCGTCCCGCTTGGCCAGGCGTTGACCAGCACTGTTCACCACCAGCGGCACGTGGGCGTAGGTCGGGGTGCGGTAGCCGAGCAGCTGCGCCAGGTAGGCCTGCCCGGGCGAGGTGGGCAGCAGGTCGGCCCCGCGGACCACCTGATCCACCCCCGTCTCACCGTCGTCGACCACGCAGGCCAGGTTGTAGGCGGGGGCGCCGTCGCCCCGGCGGAGGACAAACGAGTCGACCGGGCCCGAATAGTCGCCGAAGAACTCGTCGTGAACGGTCCAGTCGCGTTTGGGCGAGCGGAGCCGGAGGGCCGGGGCCCGATCCCCGAGTTGGGCGC
Source organism: Scrofimicrobium sp. R131 (assembly GCF_040256745.1). GTDB lineage: Bacteria > Actinomycetota > Actinomycetes > Actinomycetales > Actinomycetaceae > Scrofimicrobium > Scrofimicrobium appendicitidis. The sequence goes on along the minus strand of NZ_CP138335.1, from coordinate 2,116,323 downwards.
GGCGCTCCTGCCGCTCCGCCTCACTCAGGTGGGCGCAGGTGCCCGGGTAGTGGTGCGGGGGAGTGTGGGGCGCGCGGGTCGCCTCGGCAATTTCCCGCCGGGTGCAGTAGCACTCAAACAGCTGGTCCCGCTCCGCCAGCTCGGCCAGCACCTCGTCGTAGCGGGCGAGGCGGGAAGTCTGCGTCAGGACCGGGCCGTCCCAGTCCAGGCCCAGGCTGGCCAGCTCGGCAATTTGCTGGTCAGCGGCCCCGGTCCGGTGCGGGTCAATGTCCTCAATTCGGAGCCAGAAGCGGCGGCCGGTTTGCCGCGCCATCACCCAGGCCACCAGGGCGGTGCGCAGGTTCCCAATGTGCAGGGGACCCGAGGGGGACGGGGCGTAGCGGCCAGCTCCTTCACTCATGAGCACTCAGTCTAATACGTCACGTTTGCCCCGGATTGTCCAAAATTTGGCTTTGAAAGTGTTCCGCTCCAGGTTTGCCCCTTATGCTGGTGGTTGGCCATCTAGAGCAGCTGAGAGTCCTGGCTCGAGGAAGCTGCAGCAACCTGATCCGGGATTCCGCAGGCAGGTGCTACTGCCAGGGTCGATGGAGGTGACACTTTGATCAGTCTTGTGGACGTCAGCAAGATCTACCAGATGCCTGGTGGGTCCAATGTTGTCGCCCTGGACAACGTGTCACTGGAAGTTGAACAGGGAGCCATTCACGGCATTGTTGGACAGTCCGGGGCCGGCAAGTCCACCCTGATTCGCTGTCTGACCGCGCTCGAACGTCCCACCAGTGGCCAGGTGCTGGTCGACGGGTTCGACATGGCCGCCCTGTCCCGGTCCCAGCTGCGCGACGCGCGGCGCCGGATCGGCATGGTGTTCCAGCAGGCCAACCTGTTGGACGCGCGGACGGCCGCCGCCAACATTGGCTACCCCCTCAAGATTGCCCGCCAACCCGCCGACCAAATCAAGGCGCGGGTCGAAGAACTGTTGGGCCTCGTGGGCCTGGCCGGGCGCGGCGACTCCTACCCGGCGCAACTGTCCGGGGGGCAGCAGCAGCGGGTTGGGATTGCCCGCGGGATGGCCTCGAACCCGCCGGTGCTGCTTTGCGATGAGCCGACTTCGGCCCTGGACCAAGAGTCCACCGACCAGATCTTGACCCTGCTGAAAGAGCTGCGGGACGCCTCGGGCGTCACCGTGGTGATCATCACCCACCAGATGAGCGTGGTCACCGAAATCTGCGACTCCGTCACCCTGCTGCAAAACGGGCGCGTGGTCCAGAGCGGCTCGGTGGACCAGGTGCTCTCCGACGTGGGCTCGCCCCTGTCGGAAGCGCTGATTCCCCCGCCCTCGGTGGAAGACGCTGACCTGCGTCCCGGCACCAAGCTGCTGGACGTGGCCTTCACTTCCCGGCCGGGCGTTCCCACCGGGGCCACCATGCTGAACCTGATTGCCTCCATGGGGGGCGACATCGCCTCGGGCCGGTTTGAGTCAATTGGGGAACTCCAGGTGGGCCGCCTCGCGGTTTCGGTCCCCGCCTACAGCGCGGCCTCGATTATCGAGGAGCTGCGCCGGAACAACGTCGCGGTGGAAGAGAGGACCCAATGATTCCATTCGGTCCGAACGATCCCACCTGGCTGGACAACCCGGCCCTGACCACCCAGCTGTTGCCCGCGGTGCGCGACACCCTCTACATGGTGTTCAGCTCCGGGATCCTGACCGTCCTGTTCGGTCTGCCCCTCGGGCTGCTGCTGGTGTCCTCCGGTCCGGCGGGTCTGCGCCCGCGCCCAGCCCTGAACCGGGCGGTCGGCCTGATCGTCAACATTGGCCGCTCCTTCCCGTTCATCATTCTGATCATCGCGATCCAGCCGTTTACCCGTCTGCTGGTGGGAACCACGCTCGGCTGGAAAGCGGTGGTGGTGCCCCTGACCATTGGGGCCATTCCGTTCTTTGCCCGCCTGGTGGAAACCAACATCGCCTCGATCCACCCGGGCAAAATTGAGGCTGCCCAGATGATGGGGGCCTCACATCTGCGCATCCAGTGGGGTGTGCAGGTGCGCGAGGCGTTGCCCCAGTTGGTTCAGTCCACCACCGTGCTGCTGATTACCCTGGTCGGATACTCGGCCATGGCCGGCGCCGTGGGGGCGGGGGCCTGGGGCAGATGGCCATCAACTACGGTTACGTCCGCTACCAGAACGACGTCATGCTGGTCACGGTGGTGTTGATCATCATCCTGGTCCAAGCGATCCAAATGGTCGGTGACATGATCAGCCGGTTGGTGGATCACCGCTAAGGAATCCCCAACCGGAGTCAAACCCCAAAATCATGCCACCACTAGGCCAAAAATCGAAGGAAGAAAGAACCATGCGTAAGATCCGTAATTTTGCTCTGATTGGCGCCGCGGGGGCCCTGGCCCTGGCCGGCTGCTCCACCGGAACGTCCGACCAGTCCACCGACCAGTCGGCCGATCAGTCCACCAGCCAGTCCGATGCGGCGGCGAGCGGCGAGACGGTCACCCTGACCGTGGGGGCCTCCCCCAGCCCGCACGCTGTCATCCTGCAGTACGTGCAGGACAACCTGGCCGCCGATGCGGGCCTGGACCTGAAGATCGTTGAATACACCGACTACGTCCAGCCGAACGAGGCGCTGGCCGCCGGGGACCTGGATGCCAACTACTTCCAGACCATCCCCTACCTGGAGGAAGAGTCCGAAGCCCGTGGCTACGACTTCGTCGCCGGGGAAGGCATCCACCTGGAGCCGCTGGCGATCTACTCCGACAAGATTGAGTCGCTGGACGATCTGCCCGAGGGCGCCAAGATCGGGATCATCAACGACCCGACCAACCAGGGCCGCGCCCTGGCGCTGCTGGCCGAAAACGGCCTGGTCGAGCTGCCCGCCTCCGGTGACGTCAACGTCAACACCGTGACCAAGAAGAAGGACTTCACCTTCGTTGAGACCGAGGGCGCCCAGCTGGGCCGGTCCCTGGCGGACGTGGACATCGCCGTGATCAACGGCAACTTCGCGCAGGAAGCGGGCCTGGCCCCCGCCGACTCGCTGGCGATTGAGTCCACCGAGAACAACCCGGCCCTGAATGTCCTGGTGTGGGCCAAGGGCTCGCCTAAGGAGGACTCCATCAAGAAGCTGGACGAGCTGCTGCACTCCCCGGAGGTAGCCGAGTTCATTCAGCAGCAGTGGCCTGATGGCTCGGTTATCCCCGCCGCCTAACCCGCTGTGAGCAGGCCTCCCCACCCAGGTGGGGAGGCTTTTGCTCTCCCCGCGAGGGCCGGTAAAAGTGCAGGCCCCAGCGCCGGCCCAGCGGGGGCTTTTCCGCTATCCTGGTCGCGTGTGGTCCCCGCAAGAATATGAAGCAGCGATGTCGAGGGCGCTTCGATACGCCCACGAATGTTCGCGCACCGGCGACGTTCCGGTGGGCGCGGTGGTCCTCGATGAGGACGGGCAGGTAATCGGGCGCGGCTGGAACCGGCGCGAAGAGCTGAACGACCCGACCGCTCACGCCGAAATCTTGGCGCTCCGGTCGGCCGGGGTGGCCCGCGGAAACTGGAACCTGCAGGGGTGCACCCTGGTGGTCACGCTGGAACCGTGCACCATGTGCGCGGGGGCGATTGTCCACTCGCGGGTCGACCGCCTCGTGTTCGGCGCCTGGGATCCCAAGGCGGGGGCCTGTGGATCCCTGCGCGACGTGGTGCGGGACTCGCGGCTAAACCACCAGGTGGAAGTGATCGCCGGCGTGCTGGAAGACCAGGCCTCCATTCAGCTGAAAGGCTTCTTCGCGCAGCGGCGGATGAGCGACTCCTCCGGGTTCTTCACACCGGGGGCAAAGTGGACCAGGGGAAGCTGATCCAACGATCCGTTGAGCGCCAGCAGTAGTCGGGCTCGATGATGGTTCGGGATTTGCGGTACAGCACCGCGGTCCGGACCTCGAAGCGAACCAGCTCACCGGCCGGGTCGCGCACCCCCTGCTTGGACAGCAGGTCCACCACCAGTTTCAGCGTCTTGCCAGAGTCGGCCACGTCGTCGATGATCAGGGCCCGCCCACCTAGGTCGGCGCTGACCTCCATGAACGGGGGCAGCAGCAGCGGCTCCGCCAGGGTCGTCCCCTCGCCGGTGTAGAACTCGACGTTGATCGAGCCGATGGTCTTCAGGTCAAGGGCGTAGGCGAGGGCCCCGCCGGGGATCAGGCCACCCCGAGCCAGACTAATCAGGAGGTCCGGCTCCCACCCGGAGTCGCGCACCTGCCGGGCCAACTCGCGCGAGGCCTCGCCAAACTCGGTCCAGGTGAGGATTTCCTTGTCCATGGGGTCCGCTCCTTCCGTTTCCTGCCATTCTAATGTCAGCGTGGGTTCGCCTCGTCCACCGGGACATAAAACCGAGGTGGGCGCCAGAAAACTCGGTAGGCTTAAGGCGGAGAGATTAAAGGGGATGTCATGGGTCGTGAAATGAATGCCAACATTGTTGATCGCGGTTCGGCACCCGATTGGCTGATTATCGCCTTCGGAGCTGTCATCGCGGTCTTGGCGTTTGTCAACGACACCATCTCTACTCCCTGGGGGATCGTCGTGGGCCTGGTGGTGGTCGTGGCCGGATGCTACGACATGTTCCAACCCAGCGCGCTGGCGGTCCTGGCCGAGGCGGTGGCCGGCGCCCTCGTGTTCGCCCTGCCCTGGATCGGGGGCTTTGCGGCCAGCTCGATCGCCTGGCTGGTTTGGGCGATCGGCCTTCTCACCGTTGTCAGCGCTGCCTGGTCGTGGGCATCGCACCCAACCAACTAACGAATAAGGGGAATCCATGTCGGGTCTGTTGGCCGCGCAGGAGAAAATGCGAGCAGCCGGAGTCAGCGAAGCTGCCATCGAGGTGTTCTCGCACTACTACCACCAGCTGGAACAGGGCGTCACCGGCATGATTCCCGAAGACACGATTGAGCCCTACCTGGATCCGCCGCTCCTGGCCGACCTGACCGTGTCGGAGGAAGCCGCCCGCGCGGCCCTCGCCCAGACGGCCATCATCAAACTCAACGGGGGCCTCGGCACCTCAATGGGGTTGGATCGCGCCAAGACGCTGCTGGAAGTGCGGGAGGGAAAAAACTTCCTGGACCTGATCGTCGGCCAGGTGCAGTCGGTGCGGGAACGCTACGACGTCCAACTGCCGCTGCTGTTCATGACTTCCTTCCGGACGGACGATGACACCCAATCCTATTTGGCGCGCTACCCCGAACTGGCGGTCGGGGACCTGCCGCTGACTTTCGTGCAGAACCAGGAGCCGAAGCTGCGGGCCGACGACCTGACCCCGGTCTCCTGGCCGGCCGACCCGACCCTGGAGTGGTGCCCGCCCGGACACGGGGACCTGTACACCGCCCTGATCGGCTCCGGGATTCTGGATCAGCTGCTGGCGGCCGGCTACCGCTACGCCAGCGTCTCCAACGGGGACAACCTGGGGGCCTACCCGAGCCCCACCATTGCCGGTTGGTTTGCCAGCACCGGCGCGCCCTACGCGGCGGAACTGTGCCGGCGAACCATCAACGACAAGAAGGGTGGCCACCTGGCCCGGCGCAAGCGTGACGGCCAGCTGATTCTGCGCGACACCGCCCAGACGCTGCCCGAGGAGATGGACTTCTTCACCGACGAGCATCGCCACCCCTACTTCCACACCAACAACCTGTGGATGGATCTGCGCCAGCTGAAGGACCGCCTGACGGGCGGCTCGGCCGTGTTGGGCCTGCCCCTGATCCGCAATGAGAAAACCGTGGATCCGACCGACTCTGATTCGACCCCGGTGATCCAGGTTGAAACCGCCATGGGCGCGGCGATCGAAGTCTTCCCCGGGTCGACGGCCATCTGCGTGGGCCGGGACCGGTTCCTCCCGGTCAAGACCACCAACGAGCTGCTGCTGCTGCGCTCCGACGTGTACCGATTGAGCCCGGCGGGTCGCCTCGAAACCGATCTGGACCACTCCCCGGAGGTGGCCCTGAGCGGGAAGTACTACAAGACCATCGCCAAGTTTGACCAGCGGATCCCGAGTGCACCTTCGCTTCGGGCCGCGACCAAACTGCAGGTGGACGGGGATTGGCAGTTTGAGGCGGGGGTGACCATCGCCGGTGCGGCCGAGTTCGGGCCCGAAGGCGGCACCGTCACCGCGGGGGTGCACGGCTCCGCCCAGTAGCTGATGCGACCTCGGTCACAGCAGACTAGGGTGTTTGGATGGACACCAAGCTAAACCAAGCAGCTGTTGATCAGGCCAAAGAGCTAATCAAGCAGGGGAAGGTCGTCCTCGACGAACATGGGGACTGGACCGAGAGTAAACCCGACGCGGAGGCGGAAAACCGCTTCCTGGACCGCGAGGGATTTGCCGCCTACGGGCGGTGGTACCTGGGGGTGAAGCCGGGGGAGGACCCGGAGGAAAAGGGCAGCTACTCGTTCCCCTACGGCGATTTTCGCCGCGTCCACCGCTCCGGCCTGATCGCGGTCGAGCAGCGGGCCGCCCAGTACGGACACCGGGAGATCGAGGCGGCAGCCAAGGAACTGTTGGGGCTGCTGCCCGACCGGTAGAATTGTGAACACCTGCGGGGGAAAGGGAGAAACAATGAAGAAACTGAAGCTAACTGTGGGGCTGGCGGCCGCGAGCTTGGCCCTGGCGGCCTGCAGCCAAACTCCCACCCCCGCCCAAAGTGAGACCACCCCGGCGCCAACCCCGGTCGAGTCGACCCAGTCTGATGCGCCTCAATCAGAGGCAGAGGGTGCCTCCCCGGCTCCCTCCGCCTCGCCCGCCGAGAGCGAAAGCTCAACCACCCCGATCCAGGGCGACCGGTGGGTGAACGAAATTGTGCCCGTGGAACCCGACTACGACCGGGCGGCAGGGTCCAACCTGCTGATCCACGACGTGCGGGTGGGGGAACACCCGGGCTTCTACCGGGTTGTGTTCGAGTTTGTCGGCGACGGCACCCCCGGCTGGCACGGCTCCTGGAGCGACACCGTCCCGGTGGAGCAGGGACGCGGAGAACCGCTTTCGGTCACCGGGTCCACCTTCCTGGACTTGGCTTTCACCGGGGTGCAGATGCCGATGGACGACGCGGACTACGAGGTTTACTACCAGGGACCGGACACCCTCTCAGTCGGGCCGATCGAGATCGATGTGGATGGCACGTTCGAGGGTCAACTGCACGTTGGCTTGGGTTTGGATCAGCAGCGGCAACTGCAGATCGCCACGCTCTCCAACCCGACCCGCGTGGTGCTGGACATCAAGAACTAGCTTGGCGCCGCTGTCGAGACCGGGTGAGTAGGTAGGCGCCGCCCAGCACCACCAGGTAGGGCAGTCCCGCGTACCAGACGATGGGCAGCAGCGGGTACAGCAGGATGAAGATGGCGGCGCACGCCCCGATCACGATCCAGTTGGTGACCGGTGAGAACGCCAGACGGTGCGGGGGAAGTTCGGCCGTGGCCCGGCGGAACTTAAGGTGCGTGTACATGACGGTGGACCAGGTCACCAGCACCCCGGCGGTGGCGCACCCGTACAGGGTGAGGAACGCGTCGTCCGGGCTGACCAGGGACAGGATCGAAGCCAGCACCATGCCTGCGGTCGCAATCCCGACCGCGGTTCGGGGCGAGCCGTTCTGGCAGGTGTGGGCCGCTGCCCTGGGGGCCATCCCGTCCAGGGCCAGCGAGTGGATCATCCGGCTGGAGGCGTACAGGCAGCCGTTGGCCGCGGACAGTGCCGCCACAATCAGCACCGCGTTCATCAGGTCGGCCGCCGCCGGAATCCCCACCAGGTCCAGCACCTTGACGAAGGGGGGATTCGTCCACGGTTCCGTGTGAGGCGCCGGTCTGATCCCAGGGTTGCAGGGTGACGACGACAAAAATGGCCAGCAGGTAGAACACCAGCAGTCGCCAGATCATGTTCCGGGCCGCCCGGGGCACGTCCCGAGAGGGATTTTCCGACTCGGCCGCGGCCACCGAGACGTTTTCGATCCCGCCAAACGAGAACAGCGCCAGGCAGGTGGCGGCAATGATCCCGGTGAACCCGCCCGGGGCAAAGCCGCCGTGCTGCGTCAGGTTGCCGAGGCCGGTGGGAGGCGTGGTGGGGGTGCCGACGAAGATCAGGTACAGGCCCAGCGTAATAAACACGACGATGGCGATCACCTTGATCATCGAGAACCAGTACTCGCTGGAGCCGTAGAGGCGGACCGTCACCAGGTTCAGGCCCACGATGAAGAGGGAACAGAGCGCGGTCCCCACCCCGAGGGACAGGCCCGGAAACCAGTACCGCAGGTAGGTGGCGGCGGCCGTCACCTCCGCGCCGACCGCAATCAGCATCACAATGGCGAAGTTCCAGCGGGTCAGGAAGCCGCCGAACGGGCCGACGTACTTGGCTGCCACCGCGCCGTAGCCACCCGGGACCGGGTAGGCCACCACCATTTCGGCCAGGGCCCACACCACCGACAGGGCCATCAGGCCGGCCAGCAGGTACGAGATCAGAGTGGACGGACCGGCGTGAGCAATGGTTGTGCCGGAACCCAAGAACAGTCCCGTCCCCAGGGCCCCGGCCAGTCCGATCATGGAGATCTGTGCCGAGGTAAGTCGGCGGGACAGGTCTGTTTTGGTGGCCGTCATGAGGCTCCTTCTAGTCGGGCAGCGCCAACTAGCGTAGTCCTCCCGGGCCGCAAACCACTGGGACCGTTGGGCTTTTGGGCGTGAAAGTGCTCATAGCGTGCCCGGTTCAGTCACGAAGTCGATCAGCTGTTCAACCGGGCGGAGCAGGTCCACCTCCAGGTCGCGGTAGGTCCGCACCCGGGAGAGCAGGAACTGCCACCCCTCGGCAATGTCTGCCTGGTTGGCCGCGGGCAGTCCCAGGTGGGTGAGGGTCCCCACCTTGATGTCGACCGACCGGGGAATGGTGGGCCACTCATCGAGGCCCACCCGGGTCGGCTTGATCGCCTGCCAGATGTCCACGAACGGGTGACCGAGGACCAGCACGGTCGGACCCCAGCGCCGGCGAACCGAGTCGGCAATCCTGGTTTCCTTTGACCCCGGGACCAGGTGGTCCAGCAGGACGCCGGCCCGGGCCGAGTCGGTGGGGCCGAAAACTTCCAGCACCTCTTCCAGGTGGTCGGCCCCGTCCAGCAGCTCGACCGCGACCCCCTCCTGGGCCAGGTCGACCCCCCAGACGTGCTGGATCAGTTCCGCATCGTGGCGGCCCTCGACCCAGAGGCGGCTCTGCTTGGCCACCCGGGCCCGGCGCTCGGCCGGCAACCGGGAGCCCGAGTTAGTTTGGCCGGGGCCCCGACGGTGGGTGGGACGAGGCGGCAGGGCCACAATTGGTTGGCCGTCGAGCCAGAAACCCGGCCCGAGGGGGAAGCCGCGCCGGTTTCCGTAGCGGTCCTCCAACTCCACCAGGTGCATGCCGCCGGATTTCTCCACGTGGGTCACCGCCCCGACAAAACCGGTGGAGGGGTCCTCAAGCACCATACCGACTTCGACTGGCACCTCCCGGGTTGCGGGACGAGCGTGTGGGTCTTGGCGCAGAACATCTGGCCCGTAGGGGTCAATCATGGGGCCAGTTTAGTGGCCCGCTCCGACAGGTCGATTTTGGGCTGGCGGAGGCGATCCCAACATTTGTCTGTACCGCTCCGAGTGAAAAAAGGGCAAAATGAGAGGCGACCCGTCCAGTTTCAGTGAGGAACTACGATGAAAAAACGATTGTTGACCGTCGCGTGCGCCCTCGGATTCACGCTGGCGGTAGCCGTGCCTGTCCAGGCGGTCGCGCCCGCGCAGTCAGCCCCTCGGGTTGGCGCCAGCATCATCATCCCCCGGGCGACCTGGTTCTGCGTCGTCTTCCCCAGCTGGCCCTACTGCTAACGGTGAGAAAACGCCGCCACACTCCGTTGATCACCGGGGGCAGTGTCCCTCCGAGCGGGGGGCGGATGGCCGTGTTCGTTGCCTTCGCCGCGGTGGTGTTGCTGCTGGAGGCCACCGCCAACGAGGCGTCAATCGCTGCCGACCGGTGGCAGATGATGTGGTCGATCCTGGCCGCCGTCCTGATCGCCCTGATGGCCTGGTTTCCGGCCGGGGCTGGCAGCGCGTTCTGCGTGCTGGTGGTGGCCGACACGATCATGGCGCCCAGCGAAGGGGTACTGCTCTTTCCGGTGATGGGCCTGTACGCCATCCTGGCGGACTGGATTTCCAGGCGCTGGTACTGGCAGGCGGCAGTTGCGTTCCTCGCGGTCGACGGCGCGGTGCTGCTGCGTTCCTCCACCATCAGCGCGGACCTGGTTGGCATTGCCATTGGCTTGGCCGGGGCGGTGGGCCTGGGGTTTGGGATCCAGGTGCTGGACCGGCGGATGCGCGCGATGCACTCGCGAATCGAGGTGGCCCGCCAGGAAGTGATCGATGCGGAACGTTCGGTGCGTCAAGACATTGCCGCCAGCCTGCACGACACGGTGGCGCGGGACCTGTCGGGGATCATCGTTACCAGTGACGTGGCGCTGGCGCGCTGCACCGATCACGCGCTGGGGGACCAGTTGCAGACGATCAACTCGTCCGCCCGGGCATCGCTGCGCCGGGTGCGGGCGCTGATCGGGGGGTTGCGTTCCTCCGATCCAAACGTGTCCCTGGCCGAGGTGATCCACACCTGCCGGGTCATGCTCCAGGTGTGTGAGGTGAGCTTGAACTCTGAGCTGCCGGCAGAGCTGGACCAGCAGCTGACGCAGCGCCAACGTTCCCTGCTGGCCCTGGCCATTCGCGAAGGGACCAGCAACATCTTGAAATATGCCCAGCCTGGATCCAGTGCCAACCTGCTGCTAGAGGGGCTGCCCGACCGGGCGGTGGCGCTGACCATCGTCAGTGACGTGCCCGCGGCCCAACGCCTCGACCCGCGCCCGGCCGAGCTCAGTGGCGGCTTCGGGCTGGCCAACCTGGCCTCCCGGGTCAGTGACGTGGCCGGCTCAATCGACTTTGGCCGCTCCGGCGGTCGGTGGGTGCTGTCGGTGACCGTGCCGGCCGGGGTGGGGGTGGACCCGGAGTGAATGTGTTGCGAGTGCTGTTAGCGGACGACGACCCAATCTACCGGCAGGGGTTGCAGGCTCTGCTGACCGAGCGCGCCGACGTGGATTTGGTGGCGGTCGTCCCCAACGGAGCTTCGGCCCTGAGCGTGCTGGAACGCTCCGAGGTGGATGTGGCCCTGCTGGATGTGGACATGCCCGGGGTGGATGGGATCAGTGCCGCCCGCCAGATTGGTGAGCGTCACCCGGAGGTGACCGTGGTGATGCTGACCGCCTTCGAGCACGACGAGTCGTTGAAACAGGCGATTGCAGCCGGGGCGAAGGGCTTCTTGACCAAGGATCTGGAGGTTGATCGGATCTGCGCCCTGGCGCGCGAGGCGGCGGCGGGGGCGGTGGTGATGGGCCCGCGGCCCACGGCGATGCTGGCCGAGGCCTACTTCGCCAGCACCGAGGTGGATGAGGAGTTCGCCCGGACGCTGTCCGAGTTGCCGCCGCGCCTGGGAGCGCTGGTGGAGTACCTGATTGAGGCGTGCCCAAACCGGGAGATTGCCCAGCGTCTGGGGTTGAGTGAGGCGACGGTCCGCGGTTACGTCTCGGAGATTCTGGCGGCCACCGGGTGCGCTTCCCGCTCCCAGCTGGCAGTCCGGGCCCTGCGGGCCGGGTACTCCGCCTAGCGAGCGGGGGTTCCCGGCTCAGCCCCGAATTCCAGCCCAGTCCTGAATTCCAGCACCGTGGGGGCCGCAGCGGCGAGGACCAGTTTGCTCTCGTCGAGGCGCGGGCGCATCAGCGTGCGCAGCAGACGCTGGCGATGCTTGGCGCGCTGGTTCTCCCGCCGCAACTGGGCGGCGTCCTCCATCGTGGTCTGTCCGGTCATGCTCACCTCCCGAAGTCCGGCCTTGCTGACCTCAGCTTGGCACGGAGCTTCGGGCTGACCATACCGACAAATGTGGGTACTTTGACGCTCTGACCTGCGCTTTAAGCCTCTGAGGTGGGCTCGAGGTTCACGTCTGAGTAGGCCGTCGTGAACTGCTCAATTAGCTCCAGGAACTTGTGGGCGGCTTCCGGTCCCATCTTTTCGAGGGCGCGGTCGTAGGGTCGCACCACGCGCTCGGTGCTCATCTTGAACCGGCGGCGTCCCTCCTCGGTGGGGATCAGCAACTGGGCCGCGCGGTTCGGGTCGTTGATCCGGGCCAGGTTACCCGCGCGGATCGAAGCGTTCACCTGTCGGTTGACAGTGGACTGTTCCAGGTGAAGTTCCTCGGAGATTTCCCGCAGAGTGCGGGGTTGGCCGTCGGACAGCAACCACATGAGGCGCAGGGCAGCCGCACCGAGGGGTGCGTCCTGGGCGGCCATGTGTCGCTGCCAGTCGAAACGGATCATGTGTTCCGTCAGCTTGGTCCCCAGCGAGGGGGTGGGGGTTTCTTCCGGGCTCATCTACTTTCCTCCATCGGTCTGCATCGTGATCGTATCGTAGGTAGCACAATCCCGCTCACGTATGACTCATACACAACATTATCGGGTTTGGCCAAGCATTGAAACAGTTGGACCAAAGTGTAACAAGTGGCTCACTCCGAGACGTCAGGTTGGTGCATGGAACCTCCGGGTCAGAAATAGTGCAGACCCCGTCGCGGTGAACGCCAGTCATACCGTTCCAACTCCAGGCGCCGGAATGGTTGCACCGGTCCGGTTCCAAGCCCTTCCAGGTTAGCTGCATCCAGCGCGCTTCGCCGAGTGAGCCCGGGCGGGACTCGAATCGTGGCTGAATGTCACCGAAAAAAGTGGGCAATTATCCGCGCGTCTGCACTTATGCTGATCGACTCGGTTGCGCCCGTGAAGGGGCACATTCAGTGTTCTGGAGGCGGGAAGTGGAGGGTTCAAACAGACTCTTCAGGGGACTAACACGGAAGCTTCGTCCAGGTCAGGGACTCGACGCTCGCCGAGGTGAGCGTTTTCCTCTCCAGCACATTGCGGGCGGGACCGACCCGTCGAAGGGTCGGCTGACCGGCTTTATCGACGAAATAAACAGTCGTCTTCAACCCGGTTGTTTTGTCGCCCGGTCATCCCGTCAGAATGGAGCCCAAACCGGCCGGGAGCTGTGGCCCGACCGGCCCGAGCGGTGCCAAAGTCCGACTTGGAGTCGCGGGGGCTAGGCCTCCACCGGCTGGCGCAACACGGTCCGCAGGCGCTCGGGTGCCGTGCGCCGAAAGTCGCTCAGGTAGATCTCGTGGTGAATGCCGGTCGGCCGCAGGCCGTGCGCCGGCAGGTACTCCTGGTGCAGGCGGCGCAGCACCTCTCCCTCTGCTGAGAACGGGCCCACGTGCAGAATCTGCACGCAACTGCCCTCGTCCAACTCATCCACCCGGAGCTCTTCCCGGCGCGGGCCGTCCGTGGCGCCGGCGGCCGCCATCGCCTCGTCCTCGCTAATCCACTCGGGCACCAGGTGCAGCAGCGACCACTGCCACTGGGACCGGTCATCAGTCTGGGCAAAGACGCCGGGATCCTCCGCCCACCAGAGGCCCTCCAGCGGGGGAATGACGTAGTCGCGCCCGGCCTGCTTGCTGGCAAACTTCAGCTGATACGAAACGGGGTAGAGCGTCTCCAGGCTGGCCTGGAACAGCGGCGATGTGTTCGGGTCGCCGTGTCCGTCGAGTCGCAGGTACCGCATTGGGGGGACGGTCACTAGGCGAAATTTGCCTCGGCTAGCCCGGTAGCTATCCAGGTCCCGTTTGAAGTCGATTTTCCCCGCCATTGGATTCGGTTCCCTCCGGGTAGGGGAAAGGCCCGATTGGCTCGGGTAAAGAACCGATCGGGCCTTTCGACCTTTCCGCGATCTGTCGCGGTTTCTGGCGGTAGCGGTGGGATTTGAACCCACGGTGGCTATTAACCACACAGCATTTCGAGTGCTGCACCTTCGGCCGCTCGGACACGCTACCAACGCTGATATGTTACACGTCCGCCCAGCTACCCCCAAAGTGAGAACTGACTCAGGCGGGGGTAACTGGGCGGGCGCGCGGAAGGTTAATGACTGCGGGTGCTCTAGACGAGGAGCGACCCGAAGCCCTCCTTGGCGCGCTGGTAGCGCTCTGCAACGTCGTCCCAGTTGACGACGTTCCACCAAGCTTCAACGTACTTCGCCTTGACGTTCTTGTAGTCCAGGTAGAAGGCGTGCTCCCACATGTCCAGCATCAGGAGGGGCACGGTGCCAACCGGAACGTTGCCCTGCTGATCGTAGAGCTGGAACGTGACCAATCCCCCACTGATGGTGTCGTAGGCGAGGACCCCCCAGCCCGAGCCCTGCAGGCCCAGGGCGGCAGCGCCGAACTGCTTCTTGAAGGCGTCGAGCGAACCGAAGCTGGCGTCGATTGCCTCCTTCAGGGCGCCTTCCGGTCCCGGCTTGGCGTTGGGGGTCATGTTCTTCCAGAACACGGAGTGGTTGGAGTGGCCGCCCAGGTGGAAGGCCAGGTTCTTCTCGTGCAGGTTAATGGCGGCCTGATCGCCCGCTTCACGAGCGGCGGCCAGGGCGGCGAGGGCAGCGTTGGCTCCGTCGACGTAGGCCTGGTGGTGCTTCGAGTGGTGCAGCTCCATGATCTCAGCGGAGATGTAGGGCTCGAGCGCATCGTAGGAATAGGGCAGCTCAGGCAGGACATACACTGGCATATCGTCTCCTCAACAGTTCTCGGGGTAGTGATTTTCGTCCCCGTTTGGTTACGTAATCCAATCTATCGCTCTTTAGTCCCGGGTGCGAGGCCAATCCGGGTGGTATGCTGCTCAGTTTAGCTTTGGTCGGACCGGGAAACCGCGGCTGGCCGCGCGTTGACCGGCGGTTTGGCTCTGGGCGGACACGTGCCAGTTCCCGTGTCGGAGGGGGCCACTAGAATAGCCGCTATCGACACGAGCAGGAGGGGACACGATGGAAACATCCGCAGCGCTGCACCCGGTGGAAGGTCCAAACTCAGCGGCAGACTGGTGGCAAGGCGGCGTCTTTTACCAGGTGTACCCCCGCTCTTTTGCAGATTCGAACCGGGACGGGATTGGGGACTTGCACGGGGTTCTGGGTCGCCTCGACTACCTGCAGCAGTTGGGGGTGGACGCCCTCTGGCTCTCGCCTTTCTATCCCAGTCCGCAGCATGACACCGGTTACGACGTGTCGGACTACTTCGGGGTCAACCCCGAGTACGGCACGATTGAGGACTTTGTTCAGGTGGTGGACGCGGCCCACGACCGGGGCCTGCGGATTCTGATTGACCTGGTGCCCAACCACAGTTCCAGCGAGCACCCCCTGTTCCAGGCGGCCCTGGCTTCCGGGGTGGGCTCCCCGGAACGGGACCGGTATTTCTTCCGCTACGGCGGGGACAACCCTCCCAACAACTGGGGGTCACAGTTCGGCGGTCCCGCCTGGAGCCAGGTGCAGCCGCTGAGTGGAAAAGAGGAGGACCGCGGCTGGTGGTACCTGCACCTGTTTGACGCCAGCCAGCCGGATCTGAACTGGGACAACCCGGATGTGCGGCACCTGTTTGACGAGGTGCTCAGGTTCTGGCTGGACCTGGGAGCCGACGGCTTCCGGGTCGATGTCGCCCACGGCCTGGTGAAGAAGCCGGGCCTGCCCGATGACCAGATCGGGCTAAACCGACTTGAGATCGCCCCCGAAGAGTTGGGGCGCCTCTACGACCAAGCCCCCTACTTCGATCAGGACGATGTTCACAACATCTACCGGCGTTGGCGCCGAATCCTGGACGACTACGGCCCGGACCGGATCATGATTGGCGAGGTCGGGGTTCAGGACCCGAACCGGAAGGCGCTCTACATCCGACCCGGTGAGATGAACCAGGCGTTCTCTTTCCGGGTGATGCACATCGGCTGGGATGCCCCGCGCCTGCGTGAGGCACTCCAAACCGCCAATGGCTTGGAGCTGAAGTTTGGCGGGATCAACACCTGGGTTCTGTCCAACCACGACGTCGTTCGCCACGCCACCCGGTTGTGCTACCCGCGGGGCTCCATTTTCGAAGGCGGCCTGGGGCCCAGCGATCCGCGTCCCGACCGGGAGATGGGTTTGCGTCGGGGCCTGGCCTACACCGTCTTCCTGCTGGGGGTGCCCGGCTCGTGCTACCTCTATAACGGGGAAGAGCTGGGCCTGCCCGAAGTGCTGGAGATTCCGGATCAGGCCCGCACCGACCCCACCTGGGAGCGGACCGGCCACCGATCCTACGGGCGT
The DNA here is from genome assembly GCF_040256745.1 of Scrofimicrobium sp. R131. GTDB lineage: Bacteria > Actinomycetota > Actinomycetes > Actinomycetales > Actinomycetaceae > Scrofimicrobium > Scrofimicrobium appendicitidis. Next base: position 2,100,120 of record NZ_CP138335.1, on the reverse strand, counting down.
GACGGGGCGCGGGTGCCGCTGCCGTGGACCGCGGACCCGGTGGCTGACTGGGGTCCAAACCCGTGGCTGCCGATCCCGGACGGGTGGGGTGAGCTCTCTGCTGAGCGGCAGGAGGGCGAC